>CAZMQE010000128.1:5993-8434 GCA_964568115.1 uncultured Anaerolinea sp. | reverse complement strand
TTTGAGGGCTGCCGGATCGGGCTTTGTTCGTTGGCTGACTCACAAAAGCAGCCGGTCTGAAGACAGGTTGCAGGCTGCCAATGCGCCCACAGAGTAGCGGGCAGCGACCACATCACAAACAGGGTCGCCAGGGAGATCAAGAGAGCGGTGATAACAGGAAATATCTTTTGCATGCAGGGCATGCCAAGTATAAAGCTTGTCCACTTTAAGTTATAGGACAAGTGACACGCTAAATGGCGCGCAACCTCCCTTCTTCAAATCACACCGAAATAGTACAAAATCCTGACGAATGTCAATTACCCCATAACAACGAAGATGCTAGACTAAACGTATATAAAAGCAGGAGGCTCTGCATGAAAATCATTGCTTATATCGCAGCGGCAATTCTGATCTTCTTCGGCGTGTTGTTCGTTTGGGGCGCAGGCGGGGATCAAGGCGGCGGTTGGACCTGGGTCTGCGGCGGGGGGCTGAGTGTATTGTTCGGTTTTGGCTTGATCTGGTTCGCCAGCCGAAAAACTTCGGCAGCCGGGGATACAACCAACGTCACCCTTAAAGTGGATCTGCCCGCACAAACCAAGATCGAATCTATGAGCTGTAAGAACTGCGGCGGCATGTTGAAAGCCGATAACATCAAAATGCTGGCGGGCGCACCGACTGTGGCATGTCCATATTGCGGAACCACCTATCAATTAACTGAAGAACCGAAATGGTGACATCAGTGTCAGGTGCGAAGTGTCAGGTATCAAGAAAAACCTGATACTTGAAACCTGATACCTGACACATACAGGAGCACGTATGAAACGAAGATTGCTCACAACAATACTCATTCTTATTCTTGCACTAACTATCCCGATCACTGCGCTCGCACAAGATTATTTCTTTAGTTTGGACAAAGAAGTTGTCAATGCCTACTGGAATGCAGACGGTACCCTGGCATTGGATTACCTGTTGACTTTCACCACACAACCGGGCGGGCACACCATTGAATTCGTGGATGTGGGCATGCCCAACGGAAACTTTGATTTCAATAGCATCAAAGCTGATATCAACGGCAACCAGCTTTCGATCTCCAGTGATTTTCAAGGCACAGGCAGCGACGGCTTTGCCGTGGACATGGGTTCGTATGCGATCCCGCCCGGGCAAACCGGAACAGTCCACGTTTCCGTGGGACGCATCTCAGGCGTCCTATACAAAGATGACGATGATGCGAACTATGCCAGCGCCGTCTTCGCGCCGTTGTATTTTCAAAGCAATGTCGTCACCGGCAACACGGATATCACCGTTATTTATCATCTACCGCCCGGCGTACAACCTGAAGAACCGAGATGGCATGCAGCGCCTGCGGGCTTTCCATCCGAGCCAGCCACCGCCTTCGATCCACAGGGACGCATCACCTACACCTGGCGCAACCCGAATGCAGATGGCGAAACACAATACAAGTTCGGCGCATCGTTCCCGAAAAGCTATATTCCTGAAGGGAGTATCGTTACCAAGCCAGCCGTATCGATCTCGTCCGATGCCATAGGCAGCTTTCTAGGCACAATGTTCATCGTGTGCTTTTTCGGCTTTTTCTTCCTTGTCCTTCCAATTCTTACAGCTGTCTCAAACAATCGTCGCAAACTGCAATATATGTCACCGCGGATATCCATTGAAGGACACGGCATCAAACGCGGGCTGACCGCGGTCGAAGCCGCGATCTTATTGGAACAACCGCTCGATAAAGTGATGACGATGATCCTGTTCGGCACGATCAAAAAGAATGCGGCACAGGTTATCACGCGTGAGCCGCTTAAAGTCGGCGTGATCTCGCCATTACCCGATGGCTTGCATGACTATGAAAAAAATTTCCTCAAAGCATTCGAAGACGACGATGCCAAGACCCGCCGAAACTTATTACAGGAGATGACGGTCAAACTTGTCAAATCCGTCTCTGAAAAGATGAAAGGCTTCAGCCGTCGCGAAACCATTCAGTACTACACATCCATCATGGAGAAGGCGTGGCAACAGGTGGAAGCAGCAGATACGCCAGAAGTCAAAAGCCAGAAATTTGACGAAGCCCTCGAATGGACCATGCTGGATAAGGATTACGATGACCGCACCCGACGTGTGTTCCGTGGTCCGGTCTTTGTGCCAACGTGGTGGGGACGCTACGATCCTTCTTACCCGCGGTCTGCTCCGGCTTCGAGCGGCATGCCCTCCACTCCGGTCTCGATGCCTTCCGTTCCACGCCTGCCCGGATCAGATTTCGCTTCATCTGTGGCAAGTGGCGTACAGACCTTCTCGCAAAAAGTCATTGGCAACGTCACAGACTTCACCAGCCGTGTGACCAACGTAACCAACCCGCCTCCCCCTCCGCCGAAAAGTGGTGCTGGGGGTGGTCGCGGTGGCAGTGGCGGACGTTCCTGCGCCTGTGCTTGTGCCTGCGCCGGTTGCGCCTGCGC
>CAZMQE010000128.1:2978-5893 GCA_964568115.1 uncultured Anaerolinea sp. | reverse complement strand
AAATCGCGCATTCATCTGCGGATAGATCCTGATGGACATGGCACGCTCATCGTCAACGCGAGCAGTGTGATGCATTTGAACCCGACCGCCGCTTATATGGCATGGCTGATTTTGGAAGGCAAGCCGAACGAGGAGAGAATACACGCTCTTACAACGCGTTATTCGGTAAGCAAAAAACAAGCTCAGAATGATCTTGCCTCTTTCCTCTTTCAATTCGAAGAATTGATTCGCCCCGACGGCGCATGCCCCGTCCACGAATTGGAACTTGAAGCACTCATGCCGTTCAGCACGCGACCATCCGCGCCCTATCGCATGGATCTGGCTGTCACGTATCGCTGCAATAACGATTGTGCCCATTGCTACAACGCTCGCGAACGCAACTTCCCTGAACTCAGCACCGAGCAATGGTTCAAGGTACTCGATCAACTCTGGGAGTTGGGTGTTCCGCATATTGTTTTCACCGGCGGCGAAGCAACTCTCAGGAACGATCTGCCAGCGTTGATCAAACATGCCGAAGCCAACGGGCAGATCACGGGGCTGAACACCAACGCCCGCCGGTTATCCGACGAACGCTATGTGCAAACACTTGTTGATGCCGGGCTTGACCACGTGCAGATCACGGTTGAATCCTGCAATGAACAGATCCACGATGAGATGATGCGCGCCAAGGGTGCTTTCAGGCAAACCATCGAAGGTCTCAGGAATGTGCTCGATAGCAAACTGTACGTGATGACCAACACCACGATGTTACGCACGAACGTCCACACGATTCCGAACACGCTGGATTTTCTCGCCGATATGGGCGTCCCCACGATCGGACTTAACGCCCTCATCTATTCCGGCAACGGACTCACCGTTGGAACGGGTCTCAAGGAAACCGAACTACAACCCATCCTAGATATCGCCACGCGCAAAACCAACGAACGCGGACAACGTCTCATTTGGTATACGCCCACGCAATATTGTGAGTTCGATCCCACCGCGAGCAATCTCGGCGTGAAAGGCTGCACGGCTGCGTTATACAGCATGTGCATCGAATCGAACGGGAATGTATTGCCCTGCCAATCTTATTATCAACCGCTCGGCAACATCCTCACTGACTCATGGGATTCGATCTGGAATCACAAACTATCCGTGCAGTTGCGTGAACGCCAGAACCTGCCCTCCAAATGTGAAAGTTGCCCGGTTGTTTCTGAATGCGGCGGCGGCTGTCCGCTTAAATTTGAAACTCCCGTATCAATCCCCTTGGAGATATCGGCATGAACGAACATAATTGGATCAAAGAATTTCCCGCCGCGATCACGGTCTGCGATGCAGAAGGCATCCTACTCGAAATGAACGACAAAGCCGCGAAAACATTCGAAAAAGATGGCGGTCGCAAATTGATCGGCTCGAACATGCTCGATTGTCATCCCGACCCTGCCAACACCAAGGTCGAACGTCTGCTTGCCGCGCGCGAGAAGAACGTATACACCATCGAAAAGAACGGTGTCAAGAAATTGATCTATCAATCACCCTGGTATCGCAATGGCGAATATGCCGGGTTCGTGGAACTCTCGCTCGAAATCCCATTTGAATTGCCGCACTTCATCCGCTCCTGATCTGGAGAACTCTTATGAAAATCATAAACCGCCTCGCTGACCGTTTCTCAAAAGTTCAACCTTTGCCGGTGGGCACACATCATCTACAAACCACACAGGATGAAAAACCTTACCGCCTGCATCTGCGTTTGCGCAACGATGGTTCAGGCTTGTTGATCCTGAATGCGTCCACGGTACTGCATCTAAATCCCACTGCCGCTGAATACGCCTTCCATTTCATCAAAGGGACTGCGCCTGAGGAGGCAGCCAAACAAATCTCCACACGCTATCGCATCAGCAAAGTGTTGGCACTTGAAGATTACGTGGATTTTGTGGATAGGCTCCACACCCTGATCGCGACGCCAGACTTGGACCCCGTTTCTTTCTTGGACTTTGATCTGGTCGCCCCTCATTCAGCGGACCTCACCGCACCTCTTCGCCTCGATTGCGCGTTGACGTATCGCCTCCCCGCGAACACACAGGCTGAATACGCACCAACCAAACGGGTTGACCACGAACTCACCACCGACGAATGGCTGGCGATCCTCGATAAAGCCTGGACGGTCGGCATTCCACACGTCACCTTCACCGGCGGCGAAGCGACCTTGCGTGATGACCTGCCGGTCTTGATCAATCAAGCCGAAAAGAACGGGCAAGTCTGCGGGTTGCTCACCGATGGTTTGAAACTCACCGATAAAAAATATCTCGACCTGCTATTGCAAACCGGGCTCGATCACATTCTCTTCATGCTTCAACCCAATAACGAAGACTCATGGGCAGCGCTTGAAACCATCATGCCGGAGGATATCTTCGTCACGGTGCATCTCACGCTGAATACGACCAATGCCCAAAACGCCGAAGCGACTCTCACACGACTGGCGCAGATCAATGTGCAAAGTCTATCGCTGACCATCGTGGATGATTCCCTGCGCGATCAGTATGCTGCGCTGCGCAACCAGGCGGCTGACCTCGGGCTTACGCTTAAATCCGATCTGCCGGTTCCATACTCTGCTGACAACCCAGTCTCGTTCGAGACACTGGAAGATAACATCCCCGATGGCGCAGGCAAAGTTTGGCTATATGTAGAGCCCGATGGTGATGTTCTACCAACTCAAGGTCAAGCTGATAAAGTGCTGGGCAATTTTCTCAAGGACGATTGGAAAAAGATTTATCACTTTTAATAAAACGTTTCTGAATATATCTCTGCAATCCCGAAGGGATGTCAGGACTATAATACTTGAACGGCAATAATAATCCCGAAGGGATGACATGTTTATGACACCCCTCCGGGGTTGTCCATTAATGCAACCCAACTTCTATAAGAATTCCACTCCT
>CAZMQE010000128.1:0-2878 GCA_964568115.1 uncultured Anaerolinea sp. | reverse complement strand
AGAGAATTACAAAAGAAATGAACTGGCACACGCGCTATACCCAACAAGCCAAATGGACTCGCGACCTGCGGGCGTATCTCTTCAATCAAGCAAAACTGGACCATGCACACCGCGTGCTCGAAGTAGGCTGTGGCACCGGCGCGATTCTTTCTGAGTTACCAATTCATCTCGCACTGCATGGACTGGATATTGACCCTGCTGCGCTTGCCGAATGTCGAGTCAATGCTCCAACTGCTGCGCTGATACATGGCAACGCGCTGGCACTCCCCTATGCAGATCAAACATTCGATATTGTCTATTGTCACTTCCTGTTGTTGTGGGTAAAAGATCCATTGCAGGCATTGCTTGAAATGAAACGCATCACAAAAGCCAGCGGATATATCATCGCATTCGCTGAACCTGATTATTCGAAGCGCATCGATCAACCCTCTGAACTTGTCCAATTGGGGAGATGGCAAACTGCATCTCTCAAAGGACAAGGCGCTGACCCAGGCTTGGGCGCGCGCTTAGCTGAGTTATTTTTTCAGGCGGAGATCAAGATCCTTGAAACAGGAACAATTCAAAGCGTAGAAAATGAACCGTCGCCTGAGGAGTGGGAAATCGAATGGGCGGTGATCGAATCTGATCTGGCGGGTAAAGTCTCAGACGCAGACATCCAAAAAATGAAAAGGTTGGACCAACAAGCCCGCACACGCGGCGAGCGAAAGTTAAACGTGCCGACCTATTTTTGCCTGGGGCAGGTCTAATGGGGCAAAATGTGAGATTTCGAGCAGTGTTATACTCGTCGAATGTCGACGGTAAACGTTCCTGAAATTTGTTATTTACTCGCCTTCCCCGATAGTGATGACGGCAAATCTCCGCCCCGCGAACAATTCAAGGGGCTGATCAAGGATGCGCCGTACTTTCAACCCACCGATATTGATCTGGTTACCCTAGGCGAAGAAACGGTCGTCATTGAAGGACATGCAATTCTGGTCACGCGCCAGCGCTACGATGACCGCATCCAAATGGTTGAATGTCACTTTGTACTGCGCGATCCCTTTGCGGCATCAGTGCTGCCTGAACGGACCAAGATCCAAAGCGCGTTGCAAACCCGGTATATTCCTGAAGCCATTCGTCAGAGCGGCTTGTTCGAGGAATACTCTGTGCTACTGGTTCAGGAGGCAAAACCAGCCCCCGATAAATGGATCGAAAAGAACGGTGTTGCCATTGCCAATTTCATCCGCTCACAGCGTGAGGTCTTTGACCAAGAGGAGATCAATGAGATCCTGGGCTCACGCACGCGCTACTCTGCCAGAGAGCTGACGTTGATCGACTGGGAAGGCGCGCTCATCATCGCGCCCAACGCTGATTATCAATCTGATATTGCCCTGCTCAAGATCGGCAACTATCAATTATTACGCTACCGCATGCTTGATCAATCCATCGAAGAAATGCTCGATAAGATCAACGAAACGTTTTTTCAAAACAAACGGCGCTACCGCCCCACCCGCGGCATGCTGCGCCAGATCGCCGAACACCGCCTCGAAGTGATGCTCGGGTTCGAGCGTGCCGAACAGAATATGCTCCTGATCGGTGATTGGTATACCGCCAAATTGTATGAGGTCATCCAGAACGAATTCTATTTGAAAGACTGGAAGGAAAGTGTCCGCTCAAAGCTGGATAACCTCGAGAACATCGTGGAAACCATCAAGGACAACTTCAGCTTCTCCTGGGAAAACCTGATGGATCAACTCCAGATGTATATTTGGCTCTTGCTCTTGCTGGGTTATCTTTATTTATATTTTCTGGATGCAGGTTGGTTGACAATCCCATGACCTTATCTCACCATCGCAGAATCGCCGTCGCGATCACAGCGCTTCTTTTCTCCAGCTTAGCCTGCCGCGCCGCAACCCGGCTGATCATCCCCGATACCCCTACGCCTCAGCCGACCTCCACTGCAACGCTGATCCCGACGTTAATTCCCACGCTTGAACCTACGCTAACGCCAGTCTCCGATACCGCAGCGAGTTGTCCGCTGGTACTCGATACGATCCTTGATGATGCCACTTCCAGTGTTGAAAATTTACCTGGTGACGAAACCGCCGCGGATGAGAAAGTCGCGTACCTGGTCCATTACACAGTGGTTGATGATGAATTAAAGACACCACTCTTCGAAAAGATCCCTGATAATCTCGAAAAAGCTCAGGAAGACCGCACCACTCACGAAGAGATCTGGCACCTGTTTATGCGTCTCATCCCTGCCGAAGAGCGCGAGATCGTCTCTGGTTTTGGGATCTTTACCGATGGCAAATACAATTACCTGGCGGCAGTCAGTCAGGCAGAGAAGAATCCCTACAAATGGGAACTGAACGTGGATTTCGCCGACTCAACCCAAAAGACGGTACTCACCTATACCCTGCTCCACGAGTTCGGGCATCTGGCGACGCTGAACCGCGATCAAGTGGAAGTGAGTGTACCCATTTACCATAGCCCATATAGTGACGATATTTTCCAACAGGAAGTCGATGCCTGTCCACAATATTTCCCGGGCGAGGGTTGCAGTAATTCCGATTCATATATCAATCGATTCTTCGAACGCTTCTGGACAGATTTTTATGCTGAGTGGCAGGTCATTGACGCAGAAGAAAATGATAAGAAGCGCTTCGATCTGCTCGATGATTTTTATAAGACCTATCAAGACCAATTCCTTACCGATTACGCCCCCACAAGTCCAGAAGAAGATATTGCCGAATCGTGGACGTTCTTCATCCTGGCACCCAAACCGGAATCAAATTCGATCGCCAATGAAAAGATCCTTTTCTTTTATGAATTTCCAGAATTGGTTGAACTACGGGCGCAGATTCTGGATAGAATCTGTGTTGAATTCCAGGAATAA
>CAZMQE010000127.1:0-8447 GCA_964568115.1 uncultured Anaerolinea sp. | reverse complement strand
GTGGACTGAACGAACTGGACGCTTCTTTACAAAGCCGGGGCTTGCGCCTGCAACGACATGCCGGGCGCGTGCAATTGACCACCGCGCCGCAACTGGCTGAATTAATCGAGCGTTTTCTGGGACTGGAAGCGACTTCACACCTTAGCCGAGCGGCGCTGGAAACTCTCGCGATCATCGCGTATCAACAACCGGTCACACGCCCGCAAATCGATTCGATCCGCGGTGTGAATAGCGATAGCATGATGAAGAGTCTCTTGAGTAAGAATCTGATCCTCGAATCTGGTCGCGCCGATGGACCCGGTCGCCCGATCCTCTATTCCACGACCCCTGAATTTTTACAGCACTTTGGATTGAACTCCATTCTTGAGATGCCGCCGCTGGCGAGACCTGAGGAAGAAGAGTCGGGTCAGAATGAGTTGTTGAAAGGGTAAGTACACAAAAAGCCACTCTCGAGAGTGGCTTTTTGTTGGTTGTGTTTTGGTTGATATAAGGCGAATGCGGTTGACGATTATTGCTTCCAGTTCGTATACCTTGCCCAGTCTAGCGCCGCATCCCAAATAAGATCGTAGACCGGGTCTTTGATATCGTAATAGGCTTCGATATCATCCGCGTGTCGTTTGGCGATCTCGCGTTTGATCAGTTCTATAGATCGGGCTGAGTTGGGATGTGCTCGCAGATAATCGCGAAACAATAATGGATAGCGTTGATTCGGGTTGCCGTCCACACGCACATGGATGTTGGCACGGCGCTGTCCCTGGGGTTGATTAAAGAATAGTTTTTCCCAGAGTTTGGGGTTGGGATCTTCGCCGAGTGGAACATGATCACTCGTGATATTGCCGTAATGTTGATAACCGGCATTGACCATTTTCTGTATGATCTTCGGACTTAACTCTTGAACGGTTACCTGAATATCGATGACATCCTTCGCACCCAATCCAGGCACCGATGTTGACCCAATATGGTCAATGCTCAGGGCTCGCGGTCCTAGAATTTCTGCTAATGAATCCCGAATGGACTCAAATTCTTGAATCCATTCGGGATTGTAGGGTTGGATGACGATCAACGTTATCGGCTCCAAACGATTTCGACATCTTCTTTTCCCGCAAGCGCGTCTCTGAGCAGAGTTACCAAACTAGCATCCGCGCCCATGCCTTCGAAGTATTCGAGCAACAATGGTGTGATCGTGTAATCCTGGTCCTCAAGCCATTCCTCTTCAAGGTTGTCGATCAAATATTGGAGTTGGTCTTCGGTAATTTGACCTAAAGATCTGTTCGTGCCTTTCTCATTCAAATTGATCATTTCATTGCTCCTTTTCTTGAATATAGGAAAATTCTACTTCAAACGTTTTGCTATATAAATGTAAGTGGGTCGCTTCTTCCAACCTGTAACAGTGAGAAAAGCATTGTCGGCATAAGCAACATCGCCGGTTTTTGTATAATATTGATCAATTTCAACGCAACAATAATTCCACTCGGTATCAAGAATTATCATATCAAAAACTTGTTGGCGAATCGCAGCCTCGAGGTCTTCGGCTAATAATTCTTTCTCAGGAGTTTGCTGGTTTCCCCTTAGAATATCCCAAATTGCAGAGTGGTGGGCATAGGGCTGCTTGCCAGCTAGAATGGAAAGGTGTCCATGATCTGGGATAAAAACATCCCCGTCCACTTTTGAAATAAGTTCTACTAGCTTGTAGCCATTATCTAAATCGGCTGTAGTTGGGATTTGAGCAAATGGATTGTAGAATAAGATTACCAATTGACTCAGGCAGATCACATGAATTAAGATCTCGAGCCTGTCTTTGTAATCGGTATTTAATAGTTGAATTGTCTTTAGCGCTTCTTCCAGTCCAAGCCCAAATAGGATGGATAAGATTGCATAAGTGGGCAACAATACGTTGTCGTAACCACCCACCTTTACGCGCGTTATAAACGTCCCTGCCAGTGCGCCTGCCAACACGGAAGCCCACCATAGTAGGGTAGATTGATCGTGCTTTGGTTTGCCAATGAAAAAGAAAATGATAAAAAGTAGCGCAAGTGGCAAATGTGCGAGCAGGTCGTCTTTCCAAAAACTCACAAACAGCCATGGACGCCATTCAGTTTGCTGTGATAGAAGCCTAAAAACATAATATGCGTACCAACCCGCGCTTGTATATTCTAAAATCAAGGTTGTTGTTCCGACAATCAGTGCTGCCACAGCAAGCGCAACGAGTGCATGTTTCTTATTCCAACAGAAAAGATAAACAAGGACAGGTAGACATAAAACAAGCGCAGTTTGTTTAGTTAGGATAGCCAGGGCAGCAAATATGCCTGCGAGCAGCGAAGACCGCAAAGATTCCCCGCTTCTGGCAAAATAGATAAACAATAGCCACAAAGCCAGAAATAGAGAGTCTACCCTGGCGATATCCAGCCACGCCCCTGTCACCCGAAAAGTGGCTGCAAATAAACCAACCGATAGTAGCGCTATCCATGAATTTTTTGTCTCATTGCGTACGATCAAAAGTATTGCAATGAACGAAATTAGTGATGCGCCAAATGAGACAAGTCTCAGAGGAAGCAGTCCACCTCCGAGCAACATAGACGCCGCAGCTGAAAGATAGAAATACAAGGGCGGATATAAAAAAGGAACAAAATTTATGCCTGGTTTGACATAAATACTTTCACCATTGACCAGCCTTTGTACCTGGTCAACCATCCCGCCCTCGATCCATTCCAAATCAAATGGATATTGGAGCCGATAGAAAGCCATCCATAGATAGATGATTATGTATGACACTGCGCTGAAAAACACTGCGTACTTCAGGAGTTGTGTTGTTTTGAATGTCAGCAATTTGCCGTAATTCATAAGTATGGCTTTGTTCTTTGAGTGGGTTATAGATACTAGATTGTGTTTAGATGTGATGTGAGTCCAAATGTCCACCGGCTTCTGCTTGGTCCAAGACTGCCAGAATGGTTTTCACTAGTTCACGTGCAGCCTGTTCGCTAAGTTCAACTGCCACGCGTGCCGAAGGTCCATGTGCTTCGTTCACAAAGTCAATATTGAGCGCGTGTTCATAAGGCGCATTGAAGGGGTGGTCATAGGAAACGTTGGCTTGATTTAGCGTGAACCAACCGCTGGTGCCTTTGCCGCTTCCATCTACTTTTACTTTTTCTACGATCATAGTGCACATGGTTTTCTCCATAAATATATTCGTGCTGAGCGGAACGAGTTGCCAGACGAGTGTAGTCGAAGCGCATGTTTTCAATTGAGGCTGCCCTTCGACTACGGCTTCGGCGATCTCTCAGCCTCCGCTCAGGGCGAAGGTTTTCTAAGCTAAATATTTTTCCAAAAACGCAAACGTCTTTTGCCAGCCGTCCACGGCTTGTGCCTGGCGATACATGGGCGCGTGGTAATAAAAGAATCCATGCCCAGCACCATCGTAGCGATGGAATTCGTAATTTTTGCCGAGCTTCTTTAGTTCAGCTTCGTGCTGATTTACTTGTTCCGGTGTGGGACTGCTATCGTCGTTGCCAAATAAACCCAAGATCGGACATGGCAAATCCTTGGTGTAATCCAACGGCGAGACGGGGAAGTTCTTGGTAAGTTGATCGGGTGTCATCACCACGCGTCCACCCCAGCAATCCACGATCGCATCAAAACCGGGCGCGCGACAAGCGGCGAGATAGGCATGGCGTCCGCCTGAGCAGGTTCCGAAGATACCCACTTTGCCATTCGAATAGGGTAGTGTGCGTGCATATTGCATTGCACCTGCCAAATCACCTACCGCCTGATCGTCAGGGATACCTCCATCCGCGCGGACTTTTGCTGCAACATCCTCGGGTGTGCCGTGACCACTGCGAAAATATAAATTCGGCGAAATGGTGATGTAACCCTGATGTGCAAATTTGAGCGCGGTCTCGCGATACCATTGATCCCAACCAGGCATGTGATGAGCGAGCACCATCGCTGGGTAGGGACCCGGTCCAAGCGGGCGAGCAAAATAGGCGTTGATCGTGTCGCCGTTGGCACCGGTCAGCGTGATGGTTTCTGCGAGCAAGCCTTCGTACATATCCGTTTGATACATGAGAGCGCTCCTTGATGTATGATTTTCTTGGAAATAAATTTAATCCGAGTATAGCATGTTCAATTGTAAAAAATATAGCTGGCGATGTTTGACTTTCGAAAGTTCGCCTTACTTTACACAAGGGGCATGATGATGGGAAGTAAAACCAAGAGAGCGACAAACAAAATTATGGTTAATGGAATACCTATACGTGCATAGTCGCGGAATTTATAACCACCCGCTCCCATAACCATGATATTGACAGAATGCCCCAAAGGCGACATAAATGCCATCGATGATGCAATTGCAATACCCATGGCAACACTACGTGGATCCATACCTATTTTTAGCGATGCACTGATGGCGATTGGTGCAACTACTGTTACTGCCGCAGCCCCATTGATTGCCTGTGTAAATAATACAGTCAATAAAACCAATCCGGCGAGTATGGTCAAGTAGCCAGCAGCGCCAAGATTGGAAATCATCCACTGCGCCAGCAAGGCTGCTGCCCCGGTTTTATCCATTGCCACACCAACTGGAAGCATACCCGCAACCATAAAGATGCTGCGCCAGTCGACTGCGCGATAAGCCTGATCCATACTCAGCATACCAATTAGGACCATGGCTAGCGCTCCGCTAAACATGATCTCCGCAAGTCGCGTTGGAAAGACAATAGAAAATCCCATTGTGCAAATCATTAAGAGCACGGCAAGCCAGCCTCGCGGCGATACTCGTGGGACTGATACAGATTCTGCAAGCAATATTAATCCCGGTTCTGTGCGCAATAATTCGAGACTGTTGGCTGATCCCTGCAACAACAGACCATCACCAAACTCTAGGGGTATATCTGCCAGTCGTGTACGAATCGAACGGCCATGTCTCCAAATCGCAAGTACCCTCGCACCAAACTTCTGTTGGAATTGTAATTCTCGGAGGTTTTGACCTGCAAGATGAGATCGAGGTGCAATGGCTGTTTCGATCAACATGAAATTAGGAATGGAGAGATAATCTTGCTGCCATTTGCCTGCCGGGAGAATTTCCAAAAACTCATTCAGCACCTCAGGCAAACTATCTTCAGGGCGTGCTAATATTAGAAGAATATCACCTCCTTGAAGTGTGGCATTCGGATCTGGGGGCAACCAATTTTTTCCGCGATGTACCGCCATAATGTTAAGATGGTATTTTTCCCGCAATTCACTCCCAGCCAGTCTTTTCCCATCCAGCTCTTTTCCCTTAAGGACCGCGGCGCGCAGAAAGCGTTCGCTTAATAGATACGTATTTAGCAACGCCTCCCCAGACTGGTCTTCTTCCTGCCAAATACGTTGAGCAGGCGATTGATGGGGAAGTAAATTTCTTCCCCAAAAGGTAACAAAAAGAATACCTAAAAATGCCAAAGGCAATCCAATTGGGGCAAAGTCAAGTAAGCCAAAACCGGCAAGGTTCACGCCTCGCAACAATCCACTGACGATAATGTTCGTAGTGGTAAGCAAGGTTGCCATACCCCCCAAGATGGTTCCAAATGCTAGCGGCATCAATAAACGCGATGAGGATACATTTGCTCGCCGCGCCACACCAGATATAACAGGGAACAGTAGGGATGCCGCAGCAATATTGTTCATAAAAAGGGATAGAAATGCGGCAGCAGTCATCACGCCAAATGTAAGCCCTCGCTCACCTTTTCCGAACATCCTGACAATGAATTCACCCAAACGCTCTGTTGCACCTGAGCGACGCAATCCCTCAGCAAGGATAAAAGCTGACATCATAATAAAGATCGCTGGACGGCTGAAGCCTGACAAGGATTCTTGCGGTGTCAAAACCCCCCAATACCCTAGCGCCAACATTAACAATAATGCAACAATGTCAGGGCGAAGGATATTCCTGATAAGCAGTAAAGCAGCAATTCCCAATAATAGAAATATTATTTCAATTTGTGTCATTTCGATATCAACCATGATGAAGTGTGAACATACTTCTTATATCGCATACCAGAGACATGAGCAAGACTATATTGTCAGAGATTTATTACTTGCGCAATTCGTGCAGTTTATGCGACCCTGCGGTTATAATTCCGACACTATGTCTGAACGCTTACAAAAAATACTTGCACAAGCTGGTTACGGTTCGCGCCGTGCCTGCGAAGACTTTATCACCGCCGGGCGCATTCGCGTCAACGGTAAACTTGCCGAACTGGGTCAGAAGGCTGACCCCACCGTGGATAAGATCACAGTGGATGGCAAAGCGATTGCTGCACCTGAATCCTTGATTTATATTGCGTTGTACAAACCGCGTAATATATTGTCCACAGTGGAAACTGAACCAGGCGACGATCGCAAAAATGTCCGCGATATGATCGAATTGCCCGGTCATATTTTCCCTGTTGGCAGGCTCGATTACGAGAGCGAAGGTCTGATTCTGATGACCAACGATGGTGACTTGGCGAATCGGCTCACACATCCGCGTTATGGGCACACAAAAGAATATCGGGTGTTGCTGGCAAGGCGTCCGGATCGGGAGCAGATGGAAGCGTGGGGGCGAGGCGTGGTGCTTGAAGATGGCTATAAGACCCAGCCTGTTGAAATCCGTTATGAAACAGGGCAAGGCAAAGGCGCGTGGGTGCGTGTCATCATGGGTGAAGGGCGCAAGCGTCAGATCCGCGAGACGTGTAAACAGTTGGGATTGCCCGTTGTAAGGATCTTACGAATTCGAATCGGCTCGCTGCATATTGGCGGACTCAAACCGCGTCAATGGCGCTTTTTGAATAATGATGAGATCAATGAATTGAAAGCCAAAGAAACAAAGAAAAAAGAAATTGCGAAACCTGTTGAATATAAAAAAATAAACCGCCGTTAGGCGGTTTATTTTTTTATATTTTTTTTCTAGCTCTGCCTAACATCCCAGAACTTCTTGACTGTATTACCGAGCACCTTTTTGACGTCTTCTTTTTTGATGCCTTCAACTTTGAAGGTCAACACTTTGGTGCTGGCATCCTGACCAGCGAAGAACCCGAAGGAAACAAAATTTCCGCCTGCTTCGGCGATGGCTTTGGTAACCATGGCAAGCCCGCCGGGTTTGTCGTCGATTGATGCTGTGACCCGAATTCCTTTATCGCGTGCGCCCATTAGCTCAAGGAATACTTTGAATAGATCGGTCTCTGTGATCATGCCCACAACCTTGCCGTTGTTCATGACGGGCATGCCGCCGATCTTATTATCTGCCATGATGCGCGCGGCTTCTTCGATGGGCGTGTCAATATCGACAGTGGTCACTTTTTTGCTCATCACACCTTTTACGGTTACCTTGCTGAGCAGGTAATTCATTTCCCAAATGCTCAACGTGCTGACAGGCGATGGCGATGCGTTCAGCAAATCGCCTTGCGAGATGATGCCAACCAGTTTGCCATCCTTCATTACAGGCGCGCGACGGATATGTTCTTTCTTGAACATCACCAGCACGTCGTGAATGGGCGCATCGGGTGATACTGAAATAACAGGGCGGGACATTCTTTCACCGACTAACATATTTACCTCCAGTATATAAAAAACTTACACGGTCATTATATGTCTGTTTAGCAAAAAGATTGTCATTGAATTGGAGTGATTTAGGTCACTTTATTTAGAGAACTCTTTGATCACACGTGCCATGTGACGGGCGTGCTTGAGATACAGATCCACGCGGATGTTTTCGTTGGGGGCATGTGCGCGGGTGTCTGGGTAGCCGAGCCCAGCGGTGGCAACGGGCAAGCCCAGATCATGCACGAATGGATAATTGGGACCTGATCCGCCAACCGTGGGGACGATCTCCATCGGGAATTCATACACCTCTTCAGCGGACTGCACCACGGTTCTGACGAAGCTGTCATCTGGATCCGTCCGAGCAGCCGGTTCGCCGCCTAAATAATTAATCTTCACATCCGAGAAGCCTTCTGCGTCCAAATGTGCGCGCAATTTATTGAGAATATCTTCAGGCATTTGACCGATGACGAGCCGGAAGTCCACTTTGGCAGAGGCGAAGGCTGGTTGAACAGTTTTGGAGCCGGGACCTTGATAGCCGCTGGTGAGTCCGCAGATCGTGCAGGTGGGTGTGAAAACCTCTTCCATCTTCAAGTCAATGCCACCGGTGAGACCTTTGATAAATTCGTTAGCACCAAAGCGTCTTTTGTATTCATCGGCAACATCAGGAAGTGCATCCATGATCTCGCGGTCACGGTCGGTGGGCGGGATGATGTTATCGTAGAAGCCGGGGATGCGGATGCGTTCGTCAGGTCCTTTCAGCGTGGATAAAGCCCAAACGAGACGCCACGCAGCATTCGGGAGGATCGAGCCGCCAAGTCCAGAGTGGACATCCGTGCCCAGTGATTCGACAGAGAGTTCCACGTAGCAGATTCCGCGCAGTCCCAAATATTGCA
>CAZMQE010000126.1:3048-8504 GCA_964568115.1 uncultured Anaerolinea sp. | reverse complement strand
GTGGTGATGGCTTGTGAGCGCACCTCAGGCTCGGGGTCGGAGAGCGAGGCGGCGATGTCTAATAAAGCAGATGTCGCTTTGGAGTGGGATAAAGCTTTGAGGGACGAGAGCCGTACCAGCGCGTCCACATCGCTTAATCCCATGACGAGCGCGCTCGTTGCTTCGGGGAGCGAAAGATGCCCCACGATTTCAGCAGAGATGTGGCGGACGATGGGGCTGGAATCTTTTAGCCCATTGAGAGCCGTTTGAATGGCTGTGGCGTCCTGACGAAAGCCGCCGAAGGGTTGCTCTTCACTGAAGAACAGATGCGGACGGCCCGCACGTAAAGCATCGACAAGGGCAAGGTTATAGCCGCGCCGCGCTTGAATGATCACATACGTGCAGATCGCTGCAGCGATAAAACCAATGATGTAAAGTTGTTGGGGGTTGAGGGACTTTTCACCGAGGATGAGGATGCCGCCTGCGATGAATGTACCAGCCTGCTCGGGGACCCCGCCGATGAACGTGCGAACTTCGTCGCGTTTTTCAGGCGGTACCACATTGAACATAGCTTGCCACGCCGAATCAGCGAGACCTGACATCCAAAGCGTTTGGATGAAACGAAAGGCAACAATGACGAAGAAGGCGGGCGCAAGGATGAGACTCCCAAAGCCGAGCAGGTAGATCACTGGTAATGCAAGAATCGCCAGCATGATGCCGATGCGCGCATAAAGGCGGTTGGCAATGAAAAGTGATGCCAGAAATGCGGCTGCGGTGCTTAAGCCATTGAACAAGCCAAGGAAGGCTGCGAGCGCATCCTCGTTGACGTACTGTTCAGTTGCGGCGCGCGAGAAGGGCAGTGAAATGGAAAAATAAAGAATGGAAAAGAAGATCGTGGAGATGGCGACCCAGGTCATCAAAGAGGAATTGCGCACATATTGATAACCGCGCTGCATCTCTTGAATGAGCGTCGGCTGTTGACGAAGTCGACGTGATTTCTTTTGAGGCTGGGCGCTGATCTGTTGACCTGCCAGCAGCGCGCGGCTCAGAATGAAGGCGATGATCAATGCGCCCGCCCAAACGAGGAGCAGGTTTTCGGTCCCGAGCATGGTCACGAGCAAGCCGGTGGCAAACCCACCGATGACCTGTCCGAGGATACGCGCGGCGCTGAATAATGGGAACAATCTTTTTGCCTGGCGCGTATCGCAGACCGTACCTGCCATACCCCAGATCACGATGCCGATGAAGGTGTTGAGCACTTCCTTGCCGAGCCATAGCACAGGATAGAGCCAATTGAAATTTGATATTAATGCGAAGCGTGCAAGAATAAGCACAACCGATACAAGCAGGGGAATAGCAACATATAAAATTCGTTTCGGCACGCGGCTGAGGAGCGCGGTCATACCGAAGGACATGAGCATGGAGGTGATGCCCAAGCCCACGAACATGTAGGGCAGATACTCCACGCCGAAGCGGGCGAAGAATAATGCTTCAATACCGGTCCCGCCAAAGGAAGCGCCCATGGCAGTAAAGAGCATGATGCCAATGACGAGCGAAGCCATGCGGCTTTCACCGGGTTTGAGGGAGAGGAGATTGTTCAAAGGATGAATGCAGAAGTCAGAATGGAATGTTGAAGTGAACGCGTTTCCTTGTTATCGGTTTACTCTTTTACCCGCTTTTTGCCTTCTCGTATTCTTCCTCCGCCAGCCGCGCGGCGTTTCGGAGCGCTCGATCATATTTATATACATAGGTCATCATGAATTGTGCGAGAATGCGACGGACAAAATGGGGCAGGGGCATGTTCATTTGCATAATGTTGTGCGCGCGCGTCCCGCCGTTGGGGAGCGGCTCAAGCCGAATGGTTTCGGTGAGACTTTTCTTTCCGTTGTCGAACGATTCGCAGGTTGAATACTCGAACGGACGCCAGTCGAGTGCCACCTGGGTGCTGACGCCTTTGCCATGGGCACAGTGATTGCTCATGCCTTTGCTGGTCCGCCCATTGGGTCTGTCACCTGCGTACCAACGTGTGTCTCCATTTCCCCAGAGGTTGCGTTTAAGCGGGTCTTGCAGCCATTCCCAGGTTACGTGCGGAGGTGTGGCGTAGTCGACGCGGATGATGACATCCGCATCTTTTTCGTCAAGCAGGATGTGGCGTTCGTCCGTAATCTCTTTATAACGTGGATGCAGGTCAATGTTGTAGGTCTTCACTTCCCCCAGATGTTCGTATTCTTCGAGTTGAATATGAGCGTTCTCGATTTGCAGAGTCAAATGTTCAAGGCACTGATCGGTGAGCATCATATATGCCCGCCAGCCCGTTGATTCAGCGACATGATTTTTCAATAAGCGATGAATCAGATTCACGTCCGAGCCGACGAGTTCACGGATGTTGGCGATGTTCTGAATAATGTAATCGCCGTGATGGGCGATGAATTTTAAATCAAGTGAAGGGATGTTCTTGCAGGCGTTGCAGGTGCAGGTCGTTTTGCGGCGCATGGAAATTTGCCGGTCACGAAATGCCACGTAGATGGATTCCATGAATTCGATCAGTGTTTCGCCGCGAGTTACTTTTGATTCGTCCACGTAGGCGAATACCGCGTCGCCCTCGAGCTTGGAGATGGTCATCAGCGGTTTGAATTTTTCCACGAGCAGTTCAAGTAACTCGGTGAGAATTTCATGTGAATGTTCGAGTTCCGTCTTTGCGATGAAAGACGTGTAGCCCGAAATATCGGCAAGGACGAGGTATCCGTGCTGGGTGATAGTGGACATAGTTAGTCGTGATTATAACCCCCTCCCAGCCTCCCCCAAATTCCACCAGAAAAACTGGAATGATTATTCAAGATTGCCAGTGGAATTTGGGGGTCCGCAGGATTGCTTCGCTTAAGGTGCCCCGCTAGGGGCGGTGGGGGTCGTCGTTTATAATCATGCGACATGACAACTCAACCCAATAACGCCAACCGCCAGATCGCCCGCGCCGCAGGGACGGTGATGATCGCGATCCTATTCGGTCAACTTGCCAGCCTTATCAATAGAATTTTGGTGGCAAATGCTTTCCCTGCTGCTCAAGTGGATGCGTTCTTTTCGGCGAACCGTGTGAGCGAGACACTCTTCACGCTTATTGCAGCAGGTGCGCTAGGCTCTGCGTTTCTGCCCACTTTCACGGGCTTGTTGGTGAAGGACGAAAAGACTTCCGCATGGAAACTGGCTTCGGCGTTGATCAATCTCGTTACACTGATTCTAAGTCTTGCAGCATTGTTGGCAGCTATTTTTGCGCCGCAGATCGTCCGTTATTTGCTAGCGCCGGGTCTCTCGAGTGACCCAGAAATATTTAAACTTACGATTGATCTACTACGGATTCAATCCTTCTCCGCAGTGCTATTCGGCATTGGCGGATTGGTCATTAGCATTCTCAATGCACATCAAGTTTTTTTTATTCCGCAGATCACAGCCGCGATGTATCAGCTCGGACAGATCTTTGGCGTAGTGATACTTTCGCGCTGGCTGGGCATTTACGGTCTCGCGTGGGGCGTGGTGATCGGCGCTGCATTGTTTTTGTTGGTGCAATTGCCGTCATTGTTCAAGCTCAATGGTGAATTTTCGTTTTCGTTGGGATTGGGGAATCCAGATGTGGTGCGAGTCTTTCAATTAATGGGACCGCGCGTGTTTGGCGCGGCGATTGTCCAATTGAATTTTTGGGTCAATAACAATCTGGCTTCGAAGATGACCGAGGGCAGTATTCAGAGCATTGGTTATGGTTTTGCAGTGATGGTGATGGCGCAAGCCGCGATCGCGCAGTCGGTGGCAATTGCTGCGATGCCGACTTTCTCCGCACAACACGCCCTGGGCAAAGTGGACGAGATGCGTTCATCGCTCGCCTCGGCTTTGCGCGGGATGTTCCTGCTCTCGCTGCCTGCCAGTGTGGGCTTGATCTTGCTGGCGAGACCGATCATCTCGATGTTGTTTGAGCGCGGAGAGTTCACTGCGTCTGTCGCGCAAATGACCGCCTGGGCATTGGTCTGGTATGCGGCGGGACTCGTCGGTCACTCGATCATGGAAGTGTTGACGCGCGCCTTCTATGCCCAACAGGATACGAAGACGCCCGTCATCATTGGTGTGATTGCCATGGGGCTGAATGTGGTTTTTAGTATTTGGTTCTCGAAGTTATTCGCGCAGATCGGATGGTATCCGCTGGGCGGGTTGGCGTTGGCGAACTCGTTTGCAACGGCGCTTGAGGCGATTGCCTTGTTTATCTTTATGCGAAGACGACTCAACGGCATCGAAGGTAAATCAATTATTGATGGGGCGTGGCGGGTTGGGTTGGCGGGGCTTGGGATGGCGATCGGCTTGGTGCTGTGGATCCAGGCTACGAGTGGGATGACGTGGTGGCTTATCGCTTTGGGCGGCGTTGCCGTAGGCGGAATTATCTATTTGGCAGGCGTTGTAATTCTCAAAGTCCCCGAAATAAAATTGCTTACCAGTGCGGTGAGTCGCAGGCTAAAAAAGTGACAGTCACCTTCAAGGTGACTGTCACTTCGTGTGACTTATTTCTTCTTCTTGGTCGCGCCCAGCAAACCGCCGAGCATATCTGCGGCGCCTGCGAGTTGACCCTTGCCGCTGAGGAAGCCATCGATCGTTGCGCCGACGGGTGCGGGTAATTTCTTTTTGAGGAAATCGATCACAACCTTCACAGCCGCGGTGGCTTGTTCTTTCGACAAGCCGGTCTTCTTCATAACGAGAGCAACTAATTCATCCATTTTGAAATCTCCTTTTTGATATTTTACTTCCAAATTAACCATTGTCCGGTTGCGACAATGAGTCCTAACAAGATCCCGCCCATCACTTCGAGCGGCGTATGTCCCAGCACCTCGCGCAGATCTTTTTCGCTGACGGGGTGCCCGTTCAGCAATTCGCCGAACAATAGATTGATGCGTTGTGCATGGATGCCAGCCTGCCGGCGCACACCCGCCGCATCATAGGTCACGATCATGGTGATCGCCACGCCCAAGGCGAAAATCGGATTATCAAACCCATGATACAACCCGATCGCAAATACCGTGCCGGTCATCAGGGATGAGTGCGAGCTTGGCATGCCGCCGGTGGTGAGCAGCAACGCCCAGTTCCATTTACCTGTGTAAAAGTAATTGAGCGGCAGCTTGATGATCTGCGCCAGAAGCCAGGCGATCAAACCTGCGATCAGCGCTTTGTTTTGAAAGAGCATGCCCAGATTCATTCGGACTCTGCCTCGAAAGCCACCACGTCCTCACCGACCACCTGCTTCACCTTGAGCTCTGCCGCTTCGAGCAGCACGCCGCAGCGCTCAGCCAGAGCCTGACCCCGCTCAAAGAGCTTGATCGCATCCTCAAGCTGACTCTGCTCACTTTCGAGCGCAGAGACAACTTGATCCAGTTCGGCTAGCGCTTCTTCATACGATAAATCTTCCACGGGCTTTTCGGTTTTTTTGGTAGATGCTTTGGGCATAA
>CAZMQE010000126.1:1878-2948 GCA_964568115.1 uncultured Anaerolinea sp. | reverse complement strand
CCGCGCGCCAACACCGCCAGTGGACTTAACGCCTCGAGTCGCTTTTGGGTTCCTGCGAGATGGTTCTTCTGCAAATTGACGCGATACGCTATGGACATAAATGCGCGGCGGGATAATTCGTCCACGCGCTGGCGTTCGGATTGGATGAGGCGGGTAGGGGAGAGATAACGCAGTTGTGCGGTCAGGGATGAGAGCACGGCTTTTTGTTCAGCGAGCAGGCTGAGGGTGGCTGAAGCGAGGCGCGCTTTATATGTCTGCACTTCGGCTTGTAGATCCAGAAGCGTGATCTGAGTCGCAAGCTCTGCGGCGGCAGTTGGTGTCGGAGCGCGGAGATCGGCGGCAAAGTCACAAAGCGTGAAGTCGGTTTCGTGACCGACTCCACAGATGATCGGCGTCATGGCATCAGCAACGGCACGCACGACGCGCTCATCGTTGAATGCCCACAAGTCTTCGATGGAACCGCCGCCGCGCGCGACGATGATGACATCGAGTTGTTGATCGTCAAGCGTGTTGATGGCTTTGACCAATGCAGGCGGCGCTTCAGTGCCCTGAACGGGTGCAGGCGCAAGGATCACTTCCACGAGCGGCAGGCGACGGCGCAACGTGTTGAGCATATCGCGCAATGCCGCGCCGGTTGCCGAAGTAACGATGCCGATCTTGCGCGGCAGTTCAGGGATGTTCTTTTTCCGATCAGGGTCAAAGAGACCTTCGGCTTCGAGCATCGCCTTGAGCCGCATGAACTCTTGATACAACGCACCTTCACCCACTGCGCGGATTTGATCCGCATAGAGTTGATATTGCCCCTGCGGCTCATACACCCCGATTTTGCCGTGGACTTCCACTGCCATGCCATCGCGTAATGGAAGATTGAGTCGTGCTGCACTCGTTTTCCACATCACACACTTGAGCGAGGCATTGGCATCTTTGAGTGTGAAATAAACATGACCCGAAGCCGGGCGCGAAAGATTCGAGATCTCGCCCTGCACCCACACATCCTGAAGGACTTCATCTTCTTCGAGAAGTTTGCGAAGATGGAATGTCAGTTTGGAAACTGTGTAGGTTTGCGGGAC
>CAZMQE010000126.1:0-1778 GCA_964568115.1 uncultured Anaerolinea sp. | reverse complement strand
GAGATTTATCTTTTGGGGATGTTTCTCTGCTAAAATTCAAATTGTCCCAAATATCAACTCCGCTCGCCGTGAATCAACGATTTGCCGAACTTAATAACAAGGAGTCAGTCATCCATGAGCTGGTCGCGTTTATTTCCGAAGGGGGATGCATACACGGGTCCCAAGGTCCCGTTCTATTTTTTGATTTTGATCGCGGTGACAAGCACAGTTCGAAGCCTGATCCACATATTCGCTGCGGATGGCGGCGCACATTCGATCGCCGGTATCTCGGTCAATGTGGCTGGCGGAACCAACATCATCGCGATGTTCGCGCAATGGGGTGCCAGTCAACTCATTCTGGCTTTGATCTATTGGTTTGTGATCCTGCGCTATCGGTCACTCACACCGCTGATGCTCGCCGTCATTGTTTTGGAACAGCTTTTGCGAATGGGCGCTGGCAACTTAAAGCCGCTCGAAATTGCAGCACCGCCGCCGGGCGCCCTGGGTAGCCAGATCGTTCTACCTTTGGCAGTGGTCGCTTTGGTTTGGTCGTTGTGGCAAAATAATAAAGAGTCTTAATATTATGGAACAACTCTGGTCCCCGTGGCGTATGAAATATATTGAAAATCATATCAAAGAAGCAGGTTGCGTCTTTTGTAACGCACAAGCCAAGACCGATGGCATGGAAAACCTCATCGCGTTCCGCGGCGAACGGGCGTATGTGATCTTGAATCGCTACCCCTATACCAGCGGACACCTGATGGTCATCCCCTTTGAGCACAAGCCGAATCTCGAAGAGCTTGACCCCGCAACCCGCGCCGAGATGATGGAGCTTACGAGCCGTTGCACCACCGTGTTGAAGAATATCTACAAACCGCAGGGCTTCAACGTGGGTGTGAATATCGGTGAAGCGGCGGGCGCGGGAGTCGCCGCGCATGTCCACATCCACATCGTGCCGCGCTGGCATGGCGATACGAATTTCATGTCGTCTGTGGGTGGAACGCGCGTCCTGCCGGAAGCGTTGGAAGATACGTATGAAAGAGTCAAAGCAGCATTTGATCTATCAAAAGGTGACAGTCACGTTTAAAGTGACTGTCACCCGGTAAACATAAGGGGAAAATATCAGTAGTCATGCTGGAGTTGGAATGATCCGTCCTCTAAAACTATTTTCATTCATATGCGTGTTATCTTTTTTTGTTGGCAGTTGTGCGCCGCAGATCAGCCTACCGCCAACTGTGCCTGTTTCGCCAACGGGCATTGCGACTGACCCTGTAGCCGCGCAGCCCGTCCTCACAGAAACATCAATCCTTCCTGAACCAACACTCAAACCCATCGTCACTATCAATCCGCTGACGGGGTTGGCGGTGGAAGATCCATCTTTATTGAATCTGCCTGCGGTGTTGGTCTCGGTTGCGAACTTTCCGGCGATCGCGCGTCCGCAATCTGGATTGTCGTTTGCGCCGTATGTATTCGAGATCTATATCACCGCTGGTGGCACGCGTTTCCTCGCGACATTCTACGGCAAGTTCCCCGAACCAGAAGCGCTCGTCACGGGGAACTGCGCCGTGCGCACCGAGCCATTCGTTCAAACCGACAATGTCATCGGTAATCGTGTATGGTGGGATGCGAATCAGAATAACTTGCAAGATGATTGGGAGCGCGGCGTGGGAGGTGTGTGCGTCAATCTCTATGATTCAAATGGCAACCTACTTCAGCAAACCACCACCGATAGTAACGGCTATTATGGCTTCAACGTCTCGGCTGGGAAATATTCCGTTGAAGTGGTGAAGCCTGATGGC
>CAZMQE010000125.1:0-8652 GCA_964568115.1 uncultured Anaerolinea sp. | reverse complement strand
CCAATTTATTATGGATACCTCGCCGGAGAATTCAATAGCAACACCTCGGATGCGCTCGCTTTTTATTATGACCCGCCCGCCTGTTTGCGTTTGCTCGATCCAGATTTGGATATGAAGAACCGCTTCATTCTGGACGAGAGCCTGATGCGTGAAGCCTCAGCCTTATCCAACGCTGACAGGATTCTGCGCGAGCCAACCGCCGTGATGCCCGAGATCTACGGACCCGAGCCTGAGCATGGCTGGTGTTATTACTTCCAGAAGGCGGAGCTGGCACGTCAGTTCGGGGATTGGGATGAAGTTGTAAAATTAGGCAACCAAGCTTTTAAATTGGACGATTTCCCCAACAACCCGGTTGAACGCTTTGTTTTTATTGAAGGCTATGCCCATGCTGGGAAATGGGAGCGCGCGTTGGAACTATCGAAAGTGTCTTATAAGGTTTCCAAGGACTATGTTGGTCCGTTGCTGTGTCAGCTTTGGAAACGCATCGAAACAGAGACAACTGAAAGCGTAGAGCGAAGCGCTGCGTTGGATGACATCCAGCAAACGCTAGCCTGTCCCGCTCCATAAACCCTATGAAGTATCTCCGTCCATCCATCCTGCTTTTCGTGGTTGCCTTTCTGGCTTATGGCTTGCTGATCTTTCGATTGGGTTTTTATTGGGACGAGTTGCCGATGATGTGGATTCGTTATGAGCTTGGCTCTGAAGCGTTGACGCGTTATTTTTCCACGAACCGCCCAGTGTGGGGAATGCTGCATCAACTCACCACGCGGATCTTTCCGCAGGTGCCCGCGTATTGGCAGATCTTTGCATTGCTATGGCGTTGGCTGGGCGCGGTGGTAGTGTATGTGATCGTGGCGAAATTATGGAAGGGGAAGCCGCAATCTGCTTTGGGTGTGGCGCTGCTTTTCTTGGTTTACCCCGGTTTTAATCAAAACTCAGCCGCATATCTTTACAGCCATTTTTATATTGTGCTGTTCTTCTTTCTATGTTCGCTCTTATGTATGTTGCAGGCAATGGATTCGTCGAAGCGCTACTGGGCGTGGACGGTCGCGGGCATGCTGTTTTCCGCGCTCAATTTGTGGATGATGGAATATTTTTACGTGTTGGAATTGGTGCGGGTTGGGGTGATTCTGGTCGCGTTGCGCGATGAATCTTTAACACTGCGTGAACGCATCATACGGACTGTGAAATTGTGGGTGCCCTATTTGGGCGTGTTCATTCTTTCAGTTCTCTTCCGGTTGTTTGTTTTCAATAATCAAGTGTATGGAATGGGGCTGACAAGTCAGTTGAAGTCTGCGCCGCTGGAAACGCTTATGAAGTTGGCGCAAAGTATTTTGTTCACTCTGCGTTTGGTGTTGAAGGATGCATGGCTGCAAATGTTTGTGCTGCCGGATGTTGCCAACATTCAGGGCGTGATGAATATTTATTATCTTGTTATTGTGGCTGCAATTCTCATTGCGACGGCTGGTCTTCTTTTTATCAAGCGTGATGAATTGCAGGCGACCCGCAAGAACTTGATCGATGGAGCCTGGATCATTGGTTTAGGTTTGCTGGCGGTGTTCCTTTCTGGCTGGCCCTTCTGGCTGATCGGCTTTACGCCTTCGTTGGCATGGCCCGCGAACCGTTTTACATTGCCATTTGCATTTGGTGTCAGCCTGATCTTTGGCGGGCTGATCGGGTTGATCCCCTGGGAAAAACTGCGGATCGTGTTGTTGGTCACGCTGGTCAGTTTGGCTGCGGGGAGGCAGTATCTATCCGCGCGTGATTATCAACAGGATTGGGAGATCCAAAAAGACCTGTTCTGGCAAATGACTTGGCGCGCTCCGGGGCTAAAGCCAAATACACTAGTATTACTGAATGAAGGCGCTTTGGATTATTACGCCGATAATTCTCTAAGCGCGGCATTGAATTGGATCTACGCACCTGATAACCATACGGATCAGATCGAGTATGTATTGTTTTACCCAACGACTAGATTGAAGAATGCCCTGCCTGAACTAAGTGCAGGCATTCCAATTTTTTATGATTATCTGGCTGGTGAATTTCACGGGAATACATCACAGACGCTGGCGCTGTATTATGCGCCGCCGGGTTGCTTGCGCATTCTTGATTCAGATATCGAACGCCTGAATCGTTTGATACCAGAAAATAGTTTGATGCGTTTTTCTGCGAACATCTCTGACCCGAATTTGATCGTCAATGAACCGCGCGCGCAGATGCCTGATGTCTATGGACCTGAACCTGAGCATGATTTTTGTTTTTACTTCGAAAAGGCGGATCTTGCCCGTCAGTTTAAAGATTGGGATTCGGTTGTGAAATATGGTGAAAGCGCATTATCATTAAGTGACCATCCTTTTGAGCCAGCCGAACAGTTCGTTTTTATCGAGGGCTATGCTCATGTGGGGGAGTGGGAGCGTGCGGTGGATTTATCGGTAAACTCTTATGAGGTTTCGCAAGATGTTGTGGGACGCATGCTGTGTCGGCTGTGGAGAAGAATCGGAGAAGAGACAGCTCCCAGCTTGGAACGAAGCGCAGCGTTATCTAAAATCGAGAGCATGTTCGCCTGTGATTGGTGAGCAATGTACTTGCTTTTTTGGTTGGATTCACTCTAAAATAGGTTAACTTGGTTTAGTGATAAAATACACTTGTATAGACAATATGTCGAACAAGTTAAGTATCGAAAGGAGGTTGCCTGAAACAAGTATGGATCGCCTGACTGTTCGTTTTGTCTATCAATCACACAACATAGGAGTAGAAATGCGTAAGTCACTTTTGCAAGCTTTTGTTCTATTGACAGTTCTTTCGCTGGTGCTGTCAGCATGCGGTGCCCAGGTTGAAGAGGTTGGGGGCTTCCAAATTCCTGCAGTTGAAAAAGGCAAGTTCAATGTAGCCATGGTTTTGATCGGACCGCATGATGATGGTGGTTGGTCGCAAGCTCATTATGAAGGCTTGTTGTATTTGGAAGAGAATGTGGCGAACAGCCATGTTGCTTATATCGAGAATGTGCCCGAAGGCGCTGACTCTGAGCAGGTCTTCCGTGCCTTGGCTCGCAAGGGCTTTGACTTGATCTTCGGTACATCCTTTGGTTTTGGTGACCCCATGCAGGCTGTGGCTGAGGAATTCCCTGATACGATGTTCATCCATTTGACTGGTATTAATTCCAATCAGAAGAACTTCGGTAACTTGATGGGCGCCATGGAAGATATGAAGTATTTGGCGGGCATGTTGGCTGGTGCGCGCGCGAAAGCCGATGGCAACCCGAAACTTGGTTATATGGCAACCTTCCCCATTCCGGAAGAAATTCGTTTGGGTAATGCCATTGCGTTGGGCATGAAGAAGACCTGCCCGGAATGTACGATGGATGTACGCTGGATCAACACCTGGCATGACCCGGTCGTTGAGAAGGAAGCTGCTGCGTCCTTGTTTGATGGTGGCGCTCAGGTTGTGTTCACTGGTGCTGATACTCCGGCTGTTGCAGATGTAGCGCAGGAAAAAGGCAAGTGGGGCGTAACCTACGACTGGTACGGCTCATGCAAAGTAGAACGCTGTCTCACTGCGCCGTATTGGGTATGGGGACCCATTTATGCCAAGATCGCAGAAGGTGTGGCTGCCGGTACCTATGTGCCCGGTTGGGATTATTTTGATGCCGAAACCGGCGCGCTTGGTCTGTTCGGCTTCATGGAAGGCCAGACCCCTCAACCCGGTGTCGCTGATCTTGATCCCGAAGTGATCGCCATGGTGAAAGACACACTTGCACAAATGCAGGCTGGTACGTTCACCCGCTTTGATGTCTTCACCGGACCCATCAATGACAACAAAGGCAACGTGGTTCTACCCGCGGGCCAAAGCCTCCAACAGGTTGACCTGGATGCTTTCCCAGAGTACGGTTTGCCCTGTACCATCGATGTTTGTATGAAGTGGTGGGCTGAAGGTATCACCGCTGAATTGCCGCAGTAAAAGACTTTTGTAGAGTGGGGCAGGGCTGTAAAGTTCTGCCCCATTTTTGTATAATGATATCTGTCATTGCGAGGGCGGCATTCTTCCGCCCGAAGCAATCTTCGTTTTAGCGGAGTGATTGCTTCATCGGGCTAAAGCCCTCCTCGCAATGACAGAAAATGCAGGAGGCACACCTTGACCGAATCAACACCCTCCAATGTAGTTGTGGAAATGAAAGGCATTGTCAAGCGTTTTCCCGGCGTGCTTGCCAATGACCACGTGGATTTTGATCTGCGCTCGGGCGAGATCCATGCCTTGTTGGGGGAAAACGGAGCAGGCAAAAGTACGTTGATGAACGTGCTGGCTGGTTTATATAAGCAGGATGCAGGCATTATTAAAGTCAAAGGCAACCCGGTTGTGTTCTCTTCACCACGGGATGCCATCAAGGCGGGGATCGGTATGGTGCATCAGCACTTTATGCTCGTCCCATCGCAAACTGTAACCGAGAATATATTGCTCGGATTGGATGAGCCGCGGTTCTTTATGCGTTTGAATGAATACGATAAAAAGATCGCAGACCTCGGCGACCAATTTGGGCTTAAGGTGGACCCGCGTGCGAAGATCTGGCAGTTATCTGTCGGAGAACAACAACGCGTGGAATTGTTGAAGATGTTGTATCGCGGTGCGCATGTGCTTATCATGGATGAGCCGACTGCTGTCCTTGCACCGACGGAGATCGATGGTTTGTTTGAAACGCTGCGTGCCATGATCGCGCAGGGCAAATCTGTTATTTTTATCAGTCATAAATTACAAGAAGTCACTGCCATCGCAGATCGCGTCAGTGTTCTGCGGCGCGGCGTGGCAACTGCTTCGGGTGTTGATTCCAAAGGTGTGACGAGGCAGGAGTTGGCGCGTTTGATGGTGGGGCGTGATGTTGTATTTTTTGTGGATAAAAAACCGGTCAAACCGGGTAAGCTGGTGTTGGACGTGAAGGATGTGTATGCCGAGAACGATAAAGGGCTGCCCTCCCTGCGTGGTCTTTCACTCAATGTGCACGAGGGCGAGATCGTCGGTGTGGCAGGCGTGGCGGGCAATGGCCAGAATGAACTTTCGCAGGTCATCACTGGTCTGCGGAAATGCAGTAAGGGCACTGTGACTTTGAACGGCGATATGGTCAGCAACCGCGATACGTTGTTCGGAATCCAACACGGTATGTCGTACGTCCCTGAAGACCGCACCCATGTTGGCTCGGCGCCTAATTTGAGCATTACCGATAATGTCATTATGAAGAACTATCGCAAAGCACCGATCTCGAACCGCGGCATGCTGGATATGCCCGCCGCGAACAAATTTGCAGATGAGCTCAAGAAGGCTTATGACATTATTGTGCCAAGCGTTAACACCCCGGTGCGACTTTTATCCGGTGGGAACTTACAACGCGTGATCCTGGCGCGTGAGATCTCGGGACACCCCAACTTCATGGTAGCGGTTCAACCGACCCGTGGGCTGGATGTGGGCGCGATCGAAGGAGTCCACCGCCTATTGCTGACTCAGCGCGAAGCGGGTGCGGCAGTTTTGCTGGTCTCTGAAGAGTTGGAAGAATTACTGGCATTGAGCGACCGTGTCTACGTGATCTACGAGGGCAAGATCATGGGCGAGATCAAGGTTGAATCCGTTGAACCAGACCAAAGTCAGATCGAGGCGTTGGGGTTGATGATGACAGGCACACCGTTGGAACAAATCCAGAAAGAGGGAGTCGCGGCACATGACTGAATCCATTTTGAAAAAAAGACGCGGTGCCTGGCGCATCAAACTTGAACCGCGCCTCGATGAACCACCAGCCTGGTTTCCGGCGGTGGTTTCATTGGGTGCGATCGTGGTGGCATTGATCTTGGGTGGGATCATTATTGCATTGGTGGGAGGAAATCCGATCTTGTCCTATGTCCATATTGCGCGCGCATCGTTCGGTGATGCGGGGGTTTTGTCTGATACGATCGTGAAGGCGACGCCGATCATTCTGGCAGCCTTGGCATGTTCGATCGCGTTCCGCATGAAGTTGTGGAACATTGGTGCGGAGGGACAGTTCATTATGGGTGCGTTCGGTGCGAGTGCAGTTGTGCTGGCTCCGATTGTGCCAGCTGAAGCCTCGCGTTGGTTATTCATTCCGGTCATGGCAATGGCGGGCATGGCGGCGGGTGCGATCTGGGGTTTCATCCCCGGTTATCTCAAAGCGAAGTTCAACGTGAATGAGATCATCAGCACGTTGATGTTGAACTATATTGCGATCGCGTGGATCAACTTCTGGATCTTTGGTGTGTGGTCAGAAGGCGGATTTCAAATGAGCCCGAAATTTCCCGAAGCTGCCTGGTTGCCGCGTTTGTCTGAATATGCAAAGGCGATCCCCTTTTTCCGCGGGCTTACCACGCATGCCGGTTTGTTATTGGGCATCGTTGCGGCGGTCGTACTGTGGTTTATCGTATATCGCAGTCGTTGGGGCTATGAGATCCGCCTGATCGGTGACAACCCGCATGCCGCGAAATACGCGGGTATCAGCATCACGCGCAATACGGTCTGGGTAATGATGCTTTCCGGTGCGCTGGCAGGTTTGGGCGGGATGAGCGAAGTCTCAGGTGTGGTGCATCGTTTGCAGACCGCACCCATCGCAGCGGGCTATGGCTTTACGGGCATCATCGTTGCGTGGCTCGCGAAGTTGAATCCGCTGGTGATCATTCTTGTTTCGGTCCTGTTTGGTGCTTTGATCCTCGCCGGTCGCGAGATCCAACCCTCAGGTATTCCTAAAATGATCCAGGGCATTATTCTCGTCTGTCTCATTGCAAGTGACTTCCTCCTGCGCTATCGGGTAACTCTGGTGCGCGCGGATGCGGAGGAGTAAATCATGGATCCCATCATCATTCTTCAGGCAGGCGTTGCAAGCGGCACGGTTTTGCTGTTTGCAACATTAGGTGAAGTGTTTGCTGAACGTTCGGGCGTTTTGAATCTCGGTGTGGAAGGCATGATGCTCATCGGCGCCATGACCGCTTTCAGCGTGACCATCGCCACCAAAAATCCGTGGGTTGGAGTGCTGGCTGCCATGCTCGTGGCGGGGCTGATCAGCCAGATCCATGCTTTCATTGTTATCACGCTTCAAGCGGATCAAGTGGTCAGCGGGCTTGCCCTGACCTTTCTCGGCACAGGCATCAGCCTCGTATTGGGCGAAGGCTTGAGCAAGGCGGGTACCGTTTCACTCATGCCGAACTTTTCCATTCCGTTGCTTACAGCCATTCCCATTCTCGGACCGATCTTCTTCACGGATCAAAGTGTGTTGGTGTATATCGGCTATTTGATGGTCCCGTTGGCGTGGTATTACATCAATCGCACCCGCCCCGGTCTGCATCTACGCGCGGTGGGTGAGTATCCCGCCGCCGCAGATGCGCTCGGTATCAACGTTTTCCGCATGCGTTATTTTTATGTCTTTTTGGGCGGCATGCTGGCAGGGCTGGGTGGCGCGACCATCAGCCTCGCAGTGGCACCCGGTTGGTTTAGTGAACTCACCACCGGCGGTCAGGGCTGGATCGCAGTGGGCCTTGTCATCTTTGCGCAATGGGACCCCGTCCGCGCGGCAGTAGGTTCGTATGCGTTCGGTGCCTTGCGCCGCCTCATTCTGGATATTCAGGGTCCTACGATTATTTTCGGCATGAAGAATGCCTTTTACTATGACCCATATCTTGGCTTCTTCCTTCAAATGCTGCCGTATGCCTTCACCGTCATTGTGTTGGTGATCGGTTCGCGCGAAGCCATTCGCAAACGCCTCGGCGCGCCAGCCGCGTTGGGCAATCCGTACATCCGCGGTGAACGTGGTAAGTAAAAAATATCGTCATTGCGAGGAGTGCGAAGCACGACGAAGCAATCTCCTCTTTTGTTGGGGATTGCTTCGCCCCTATCGGGGCTCGCAATGACGGGTTATTCCATCGGTTCGGTGGTCGTGGCGCTTTGGCTCCACGGCGTTGGTGCCAAATTGTACCCGTAGGGTAAGCAGCCCATCGAAAAGTGCCGCCGTTCTAGAAAGAAGGCACCACCCATGAACCTTTGGCAGAATTACATTCGACCAAAAAACCTATCCGAAGCCATGGACGCGTTCGCAACTGCGCCGCGTCCGTTGCTTCCCATCGCTGGGGGCACCGATCTGTTGCTCGACCTTGAACAAGGTCGGCATGCGCCCGTCCAAACTTTAATGGATGTGACTTCGATTGCCGAGCTGACTCTCCTCGAACAACGCGGAGACGAACTCTTCATCGGCGCCTCCGTCCCGGTCAACCGCGTCGCGACCACGCCTGAAGTTGCCCATCACGCCCAAGCCCTCACCGAAGCCTGTGACCTGATCGCCGGACCGCAAGTCCGCAATGTAGCCACCCTCGGAGGCAACGTCGCTCACGCCCTCCCCGCCGCCGATGGAACGATTGCCTTACTCGCACTCAATGCCCAGGCTGAAGTTGCTGGCTTATCCGGCACACGAAAAATCCCATTCAAAGATTTATTCCTCGGACCTGGAAAATCATCCCTCAAACACGGCGAAGAATTAATTGTTGGCTTTTATATAAAGACCTCCGAGTTCTTTAAGAACTCGGAGGTCTCGCGCGTTGCCTCCTGTTTCAAACGGATCATGCGTCCGCAAGGCGTCGCGCTTCCCATCTTGAATTGCGCCGTCTGGCTCGAACG
>CAZMQE010000124.1:5860-8714 GCA_964568115.1 uncultured Anaerolinea sp. | reverse complement strand
GATTGCACAGATTTTCACTGATTTTTGGATGAGAACCTGGGGCAAAAGATCTCTTGGAAACAGAAGCCTGTACACAGTATTATAATGAGCATGCGCATTTTTAAATCATCGTTCAAAGAGAGCTAATCATGGAAACCACCGGACGTTCACGTTCATCCAACCACCTGCATGTCAGCCCAGATACCAAGTCAAAAGTGATTGAAGTCATCAACCCCAATGATCCAGTTGACTTGCTCGAAGATCTGGGCGAGATGGTCAAAGTAGCTTCAAAGCGCCTCTCCCCTCCGCTGATCGGCTATATGACAAAATCTGCCATCGCTCAACGGATTCCCCACACACATATTTTCTCCCCCATTCAATTGGATGACCAGACGCAGCTGGATGCCGTTCCAACTGATCTGCTCGCCGTGGAGTTTGAATCCTGGCTGCAAGCGCGCGGCGAACCGACCTGGTTATTCGAAGATGGCAATGCACCTTTTCTGGTTGGCGATAAGATCCGCGCCGAATTTGAACTGTTCCATGAAGCCTGGCGTGAATGGTTTACGGATGTACAAGAAAATAATCGCACCCGCACCGCAAAAATGGATGAATGGTTTGCGGTCATCAACGGCGGCAGAGAAATGTGGTCATTCCGCCCTGAACGGATTTTCAAAGGACCTACCGAACGCTCAGGCGACCTTGGCTGGGTCAGTCCCAAAGACATTCTACATTGGACCGGGAAAGTTACCTACACCGCCACAGAATGGAAATACAAAGAATGGTATGAAGTTGAATTGACCAAACTGGACAGGGTGATCAAAGGCTGGTACAAAGCCGCTCTGCTTGAAGAATTTATTCTCCCCAAAGTGTATGTAGAAGCCAACGACCGCGCCGGTATCGCAGCCCTCTTCGATATGTCCCGCCCAAAACTGCGTATTCCGGCTGACCCAGAGATCGCCGATGCCATCAAAGCCAAGCGGAATGCATCTCAATATATCAATGTCCAAAATGCGATTGGCAGAAACAAGGTCAACTTTAATTTATGCGGACAGTTTTGTATTGCCGCCCTCTGCGGCGTGGATGTGATTCCCCTCTTAAAACAATGGTACGCTACCGGGCTCAACCGCGCGAAAACAGTGCTTGAAAACGATCGCGGCACTGTGATCTATGATCTACAAAACATGCTGAGCCTGTATAACATTAAGTCAGAATTATTCCGCACAGAGCCCAGCATCGCGCCGGCTACGCCTGGTTATTTGGAAAAAATGCTAGCCTCCGGTAAAAAAGCCATCATCGGCACAGGCATTAATAGCAAGGGTGAGGCTTCCTTCAACGGCAACATTCGGCATTGGCTGGTCTTGGAAGAGATCGTCAGAATGGGCAGCAACGGCTGGGTGCGAGTCTACAACCCCTTTTTCAATCAAGAAGAGGTCTACCCCTATCGCAACCTCTTTGACACAAGTGCCGCTTCCAATCTAGGGCTGTGGGTGGATACAAAATAATTTATTTGAGACTCAACTTCATGCCGAGATGCGTACCTTTGAACCCCAGCCGTTCATAGAAACGGTGCGCATCCGCGCGTGATTGATGAGTCGTCAATTGGACGACATGCGCGCCACGTTTCTGTGCCCGTTCGATCGCCCATTTCATCATATCGCTGCCAATTCCCTGTCCCTGATACAGTTTATCCACACGCACCGATTCAATCTGCGCGCGCAATCCCCCCTGAAAACTCAGCGATGGCAGAAACATGAGGTGGAGCGTTCCGATCACTTCCCCATTTAATTCAGCAACGATCAATTCATGATTTGCATCGCGTTCGATCTGGTCGAAAGCCATAATATATGCTTCAGGCAACGGCTCTTCGTAGCGTTCGCGCTGACTTCCCAGTTCGTCATCAGCCAGCATGCGCACAATTGCTGGCAAATCAGCTTGCTTCGCCAAACGAAAACCTACAGCGTCAGTTTTCATTCGTGTGCTTGCTGCCGGGTCAGTTCCGCGTATTCGGGATGCCTGCGGATATAAGCCGCCGCATAAGAACACATCGGCACAACCCTTAATGATCTTTCTTTGGCATATTCAAGCCCCACTTGTACAATCTTGCCTGCAACGCCCTGCCCTCTCAGCTCCGGTTGAACCCCGACATGCGTAATGACAAAATTCTTGTCATCCTCAATATAATCCAGTTTTGAAAGCTTGCCATCGATCCAGGTTTCAAAACGATGCTCCGTTACATTGTGAGCCACTTCCATTTTCTCGACATCAACCGACATAATATACTCCTTTCAGCATCCAAGTATTGTAGCCTTTTTAAACAAAAGCGGACAGTGGCTTTCACCGCTGTCCGCTTTTCGATACAACAATGCTATTTTGAATTGATGAAAGCGATCAACGCTTCGATCTCGGCCTCTTTCAAACCCAGGTTGGGCATCTGCGTATCAGACTTCACCAACGTTGGGTCCTTCAATCGTAAACGCAAGGCCTCGGGGCTGGCAGAAAACTTCGATAGGTTTGGCGCGCCCATGTCAATCGTCCAATATTCGGACTCGCTGGCAGCTTTCGAATTGTAGTGACAGGTGATACAACCTTTTGCAAGAAATAATTGACGACCCAACTCCACCTGAGATATGGATGGGGCACTTGCCGCTTCAACAGCCGACTTGCTTTGCGCCTCAACACTTTCGGGGACGCCTGATCCGATTACGAAAGAACCAAGCCCAACCAACAGACAGACGGCGGTTACTCCCACAGCCAACCGGCTCTTACGTTGATAAGCCACCACCAGACCAGCGAGCCCAATGACCAAAGCTAGAATGCGGACGATCAACACGGCTGAAATGGGAGCAGCCGCTGCAACAGGTTGCTGACTCACAGG
>CAZMQE010000124.1:0-5760 GCA_964568115.1 uncultured Anaerolinea sp. | reverse complement strand
GACCAAGTCCAATTCCCTTCTGCCGGGAAGGTTAGGGTTGCCGCATAGTGACCGGTTTCGCCTTCGGGCTTGGCATGCACCATGAACGATTCGGAGTTGGATGAGGTTGCTGTGATGGTCGGGTCAAGACCTTCCATTGGTGTCTTGCCATGCTGCAAAACGGTGAAGCCAATAGTTAACGGTTCGCCCGCCACAACACCAGTTGGTATTTCATCCAGCGTGATGACCGCCCAACCGCCTGCAAAAACAGGGATCGCCAGTACAACGGACAATAACAGGGCAAGAGCAATTGAAATACGGAAACGGTTAAACATTTTTTCTCCTTTGAGCGAATTGACTCGAATATCAGTTATTGAACCAAAGACCTGCGGCGCCAAAAAGTAAACGCCAATAACATTACCAAAATCACAGTGATAGTGATCGCCACGATCAGCTGAGGTTGGATAAACACCTGGCTTGGTTGGGTCGGATCAATTGGGTTGACAGACTGTGGTGGAACAAGCGCCTGCGCAGACTCGGGGTTTCCCAAATCAACCAATCGTATCTGGGTATACAAGGCATTTTCAAATATTGTCTTTAAGTCAGGCTTGGCGGTATACCATTTCTTATCATATTCAGACGAGCCGTTCACAATGCCGTCATAGTATACAAAGCCGGTTTCAGGGTAGTAATGTAGTTTGTCAAAGGCTGATTCGCGGCTGCCCTCTACATAATAACGCGTGATCTCGTAACCAACGCCAGGGTCAGCAGGCGCTTCCGTGCCGTCTCGAGAAAAGTCAGCAAATGCGAAAAAGCTTTCGGTCAATTCACGGTCAGATATACGGATTGGTTCCTTCAGGTCTGAGCCGGTAATGCTAATAAACGAGAAGCCGCCCTTCGCCAGAGCCGTGATGGAAGTAAGCAGGGTTAACAACAAAGCCAACCCGGCTGCAATGCGGAAACGGGAAAACATACGTGCCTCCTTGGGTGAATGCAAATACATAATCCATACACCGCCTGCGGAGGTTTGGTTCCAAACGATTATGGGAGCGGTTCGAGCGATTCTGCGATTCTGACCGCTTCTTCCATACTCAAGTCTGTCTCAAGGCGATAGGTCACATCCAAGCCTGCCCAGATCAGGACATGCCCGCTGACCAGCCGCTCAAATTGAATATCACCGTTGGGGAAAATTAAAGGATAAGGTCCGGTTGTCCAGATTGCGCGGTTACCATCAACTTTTGTTTCTTCGATCACTTGCGGATCAACTTTTTTAATCGCCCAACTTCCATTGGGGATGAAGTGCAGGCTCATTAAAACTTTATCCGGCTGTTGAGGATCAAGCCAGACGAGGATCACCATATTGCCATCTGCATTCTGCACATACACATAATCAGGTTGACCCAGGTCAGCAGGAAAGGCTGGTAACAAGATGGAGAACTCCACTTTGTTTTGTGCTTCAGAAAGGGTTGTCCTGCCTGCCATTTGATCCAAAATTGGGATTAAGTTCGAAGCCTGTGAAGATGAGGTAGCTGTCACTGGCGCGAGCGTAGCAGGCGTTGCGGTGACGTTCGGCTCGACAGATTTCGGGAAAATCCGCACGACGCCGATCTGAATAAATTCAAGGATCGCCGCGCGGGCTGGCGGAATGAGCATCAGGCTTGAGCAAAGCACCAGGATGATGGTCAGCGACCAGACCAGGGCTTTGGAATTGAAGCGTGGACGAGTCGCTGTGCGAAGGCGCGCTGTCACAGATCCAGCAATGTTTGGTGTGCGTGGATATTCCATCCCATTTGCGATCGAGCGCAATTTGTTTTCGAAATCCATCTCGTTCATGCTTCAGGTCCTTCGACAAGCACAGGGAAATCCTGTTGAATAACGTTGCGGAGTTTTTCAAGCGCACGACTCATTCGAGATTTCACCGTACCTTCTGCTACCTGCAACACCTCAGCAGTTTCGGAAACAGTGAGATCGAGGAAATAGCGCAGATATACGATTTGTTGGTCAGGTAATTTCAGAGTCTGCACAGCTTTCCAAAGATCATTGGCTTGCAGCGCTTGCGAACTGTTTTCCTCCGTGTTGTTGATAGAGGTAGGCTCATCGCGAAACGCGCGCGTCAGTGCCGCCAGATACCGCCCAGCCGAACGACGACGGTTGCTGGCAAGATTCGATGCAATGCTTAACAACCACGGGCGCAGCGGACGCGTGGCATCAAAGCGCTTGAGATGTTTCCAGGCGCGCAAAAAGGTTTCCTGGGCGATATCCTCCGCATCATCGGGATCGCCAAGGAGCAGGTACGACAGCCGAAAAACCGCCTGCTGGTGTGACAGCACCAACGGTTCCCAAGCCGACGTATCGCCATTCGCAGCATGACGGATTAAAGTGGGTTCATCCAATCAGAGCCTCTCCGGAGAGGTGTTCATGTATATGTTATACACCACTCAAGGAGGTTTGGTTCCACATCTGACAAACCGCCAAAAGGGACATTGACCCGCAAATTATTTACTCTTACAATGTTAGTATGAAAATAAAGTTTGCAGGGTTCTTCAGACCCGATCATGATCCTCCACTGGTGCACTTTAGCGCATATTCTTTTTAATCGTAACCAACTTTAATGATCTTCGGAGGAAAATCTCATGCCTACATCTTTTGTTTCAAAACGTGCACCTATCTATGCAGACATTCCAGATGAAAAGTGGAATGACTGGCGCTGGCAGTTAAGCCACCGTTTGAACACTGCAGAAGATATCGAAAAAGTTCTACCCTTGACCGACTCTGAACGTAAGGCTTTGCAAACCCAGGGCTTGTTCCGCGTTGATGTAACGCCTTACTTTATCTCATTGATCGACCCCAACGATCCCGATGATCCGACCCGTAAACAGATCATTCCGCTCGCAGAAGAGATGCAAGCCTTCACCGCCATGATGGAAGACTCGCTGGCGGAAGACCGCCACTCCCCCGTACCCGGGCTGGTCCATCGGTATCCTGACAGAGTGCTCATGCTGGTAACGACTCAATGCGCATCGTATTGCCGTTATTGCACACGCTCGCGCATCGTCGGCGACCCCGGGCAGACTTTCAACCGCCAGGAATTCGAGATGCAGATCGATTATCTCAAGCGGACCCCGCAAGTGCGCGACGTGCTCCTTTCCGGCGGCGATCCACTCGTACTCGCGCCAAAAATTCTCGAGGAATTGCTAACCCGCCTGCGTGAGATCCCCCATATTGAAATTGTCCGCATCGGTTCACGCGTACCGGTCTTTATGCCCATGCGCGTCACACAGGAATTATGTGATATGCTAGCCAAGTTCCATCCGCTGTGGCTGAATATTCACGTCAATCACTCGAATGAAATTTCGTTGGAACTGGAACAAGCCTGTGACCGTCTTACTAGAGCGGGTATTCCGGTTGGCAACCAATCGGTGTTGCTGGCGGGCGTGAACGACAATGTTCACATCCAACGCAAGCTTGTGCAAGATCTTGTCCGCATTCGTGTACGCCCCTACTACCTCTATCAATGCGATCTGGTGGAAGGCGCAGGTCACTTCCGCACACCGGTTGCAAAGGGTATCGAGATCATGGAAGGCTTACGCGGACACACTTCCGGCTACGCTGTACCGCAATTTATTGTAGATGCGCCGGGCGGCGGCGGAAAGATTCCCGTGATGCCCAATTATTTATTGAGCATGTCTGATCACAAGATCATTCTGCGCAATTACGAAGGCTATGTTTCATCATACGAAGAGCCCACCGATTATCTGCCCAGCCATGCTGCCAAATATAAAGGCGAGAAACGTCTGGAACCCGGTCAAACAGGTGTCCATGGCTTACTCGAAGGCGAAGAAATGTTTATCAAACCCGAAGGCTTTGACGAAACCCACGACCGTCACGGCATTCAACACCGCCTCAAAGATGAAAAGAAGTGGCAACCTCTTGGTATCGGAGACGGTACAAAAAGTTTAAACAAGTAACCAGCAAACAAAGGAGCTATTTATGAACCAATCAACCAAGCGTATTCTATTCTCTGTCATCGCGGTCATTTTCCTGCTCACCGCCTGCGCGCCCGCAGCAGCACCAGCCGCCACGCAAGACCCGGCACTCGTTCAACAACTGGTCGAACAATCTGTTGCTTTGACCGTTGCCGCGCAAAACATTCAAACCCTGGAAGCCCAAGCCTTGATCCCAGCGGCGACAAATACCCCGCTTCCGACTCAGACCGAAGCTGCACCCGTCCTCCCCACAGCGACTCCGTTCGTGATCGTGCCTCCCACCAATACAGTTGCGCCTGTCAGCAGTGGCGGGGGTGGATCTTTGCCCGCAGTCAAGCCTGAATATGATTGCACCGTTACCGCGCAGCTCCCACTTGATAACGCAGTCTACAAACCGAACAAAGACTTCGACATCAATTGGACCATCGTCAACACTGGCTCAAAAACCATGCGCGCTGGTTTGGACCTGGAATACTACAGCGGACCGCTAATGACCAACGTTTCCTTCATTGAACTCCCGGCACTCAAGCCAGGCGAACAATACAAAGTTGTCCTTGATGCCAAATCGCCTTCAAAAGAAGGTCTTCAGGTCATGACGTGGATGGTGGAAGGCAAATTATGCTTCCCGCATATCGCCATCGAAATATCCTTTAAATAGTCTGCTTGAATTTGAAAGTAGCTGGCTTTCTCTAGTGAAGTGTAGGCGAGAAACAAATGACAACCGCGAAAACAAAGTATCTGGTTTGGTTCACAGCCCTGGCACTTATCATGGCATGTGTCCCAACAATCGCAACTCCGGCGGTGCCTACGATCGACCCTAATGCAATCAGCACGTACATTGCGCAAACCGCCAATGCCGCAGCCTCTCAAACAGCAGCGGCAATGCCCACGCTTACACCTACAGCCACCTTCACATCCACGCCGCGCAATACTGATACGCCTGAGCCAACGGCGACTTCCACAGTGATTTTTCTCTTTTACACGCCTTCGCCGGTTATCCTAAACCCAACCAGCGTAACCACACCGGGCTCAAAATCCTACGCCTGTACTGTCCTTAGCGTAACTCCGGCAAACGGCACAAGCTTCGCAAGCCGAACAGATTTCGATGCAAAATGGAAGGTTAGAAATATCGGCAAAAGGGACTGGGAAAACAACAGCGTGGACTATAACTATCTGACTGGCGATAAGTTCCACAAAGTGGCAGGTTATGATTTGGGTCAAACGGTTAAGTTCGGCGAAACCATAGAATTGATCGTGGATATGACTGCACCGAAAAATGCAGGCTCCTACACAACCAACTGGACTCTGCAAGCAGGCTCAGAGGCTTTCTGCACCTTGAGCCTCACGATCGTGGTCAAATAACAGAACGAATAAGGAATCAAAAACGGGCTGTTTTTCAACAGCCCGTTTTTGATTCCTACTCAAATCGAGAGACAAAGCCAATTTCTACAGATCAGCCGTCCCTGCGAAAGATCACGGCAAGGTCATCTTCATAGATCACATGCCAGGCATCGTCATCCACTGAGTATAAATATTTAGCGAGCGCCTCATCGCGCGGAATGAGCATCCACTTCACATCATAGGTATCGAGAATATTCTCCCACCCATCATTCATATGGATCACATCAGCATATTCGCGGATTAATCGCTCCCCATAAAAATCTGTCCGTGCATCGATGAACACGGTTTGCTGAGGCCACATGCGGAACAAAACATAACTGCCCCAAATGTAATCGTTAAACAGGTTGCCATCTTGCGGGTTCGCTTGCAACCATTCCACCGCCTGCACCGGCAT
>CAZMQE010000123.1:0-8720 GCA_964568115.1 uncultured Anaerolinea sp. | reverse complement strand
ATTTTGAGGCGCACTACGTCGGCGGTGAAGTCGGTGACGGTGGCACCGTTGTTGCTGAACAGCGATGAACCCACTGCGTAAATATCCACGGGGACACCCAATTTTTCAAACTTATTAATCTTATCGGGATTGAACCCGCCGGAGACGACGATCTTCACGTTGCGACAATATTCACGCGCCGCGTCTTTCCATATCGTGGGGATGTTCCAGCTTTCCCAAGCCGAATCCAAGCCCTGGCGGACGTTGAACACGAGGCGCGGATTCACGCCGAGGTCGAGCGCCGGGTCACCCAATGGCTCGACGGAAACATCGCGCAGGCTTCCGCTGGTATCGAGGCGGACTCCGTACAAGATATATTTTGCAGCTTCGGCTTCGTCGTTGAGGTCACACAACTCGCGATATTTCATGAACATGGTTTCCATGGCGCGCCGCGTATCACGCACGGAATCGTTGTTGAAGTCCACGAGGGCGATGCGCGGGACATGCGCAGGCAGGACGCGTGAGAACTGCATCATGGCTTCGGCGGTATCGCCGAGGAAAGAGGCAATCGCGGCATGGGCAACCGTCCCGCCGCCGGCACCGCCCCACCAGTCACCCTGCGCATCGGTCGAGACAAATGATCCGATCTGATGGGAGAAGTCCATGTTGAAACGTTCGATGGCAAGGTTGTAGGCGTAGCCATCCGCAGCCTGGACTTCGTGCAGGTCAAAGCGTGCAGGAAAGAACAGCACAGGTTTACCGCGCGCCGCCATCAGTGTTTCATACACGTTCGTTGCCACGCGGCTTGAACGAGTCAACACGCCGAGGGAGGGGGTTTCAAGCAAAGCAAAATCGCGATAACGTCCGCGCACTTTGATCACAGCTTCTGAGTTCAACGGATTGCCATCGGACTTGACCATGGCTCCATCGTGGATCGCCCAGACTTCCAATTGAGCGGAGGTATCAATAAATGTATCGCCTTCCCAATAGCCGGTGCAATGCTTGAGCATTTCGAGGGTCTTATCCACGCCTACGACGACGGTGTTGCCCACCCGGCGCGTGAACCACTGCATCTCCACTTCGATATCGCCGACCGCAATGTTATCAGGCGAGACATCCAACGGCAGGTTGTGATGTTTGCCAGAGTAGGTATATTTTTCAGCGGAGAGGGCAGTGAGCATGCGACCGATGTTCTCGAAATATTTATCCGAGTACCAGCCGCGGCGCATGCGTTCGATATCCAGTTTGAAGGTTTCATTGGTAAGACGGGTTTTATCAAAGATGGTCATGGGATTCTCGATTTGCGATTTGGGATTTTGAATTGACGATCACTACGATTAAAGTGAAGCGATTGATTGTGTTGACTGAATGATATTCATGCCAGCCTGTGCGAATCTTTCATAGGCGGCATCTGCTGCATCGGTATGATCCACCACGCCAGGGACGACAACGGGCGAGGAGCAATCATCGAGCAAATAGACTTTCTTTGCAAGAGCGGGGTCAACGGTGTTGATATCGTTGAGTAAATCTTGAACCGTCCACGCGACACAATGGGATTTGGCTTGACCGGCGATGATGAGCTTATCAAACTGTTGAAGTTGTTCGATGAACTTGGAATTGTGCGTTCCCAGCGTCTCCCCCATGGGACCGGTCAACACTTCGGGACCGACAACGGAATAGTTTTCAGTGAAGGGTTTATCACCTTTGAGCTCAATATCATATTGGGTGTTGCGGGCGATGGAGTGAAAGAATAAGGCTTCTTCAATGGAAGAGACCAGTGCGTGGCCAACACCTCCGAGCATGGCATGATAGGGCCAGATCGTCATTGCATATTTGCCTTTTTGCTCCAATGCTTCGGCATAATGCAGCATCATTTGCTGTCCGTATTCGGGGGCGATGCCGAATTGCGGAGCGAGGACGGGGTTGAATGTCCATTTGCCGGTTTTCAAGTCGGCGACATGAATGTCGGTATACGGCGCAGGGTGATTGCCATTTTGATCTACGAAGAAGATGGCGTGGAAGACCTGCATGGTTTTGTGTGTGTCCATGGTAGCGGTGATGTGGGTGATATTGCCCAAGTTGCGATAGATGAACTCAGTGAGGCGCGTGTTGTCTTCAACGGAGCCGCGCCCGCTGCGACCGCCGACATAGAGTTCGAACTCGGGGATGCAGAAGGTATTTTGCACATCGATCAGCATCAGCCAGGTGCGGGTCGTCGAAGCAGAGGCAGGCTGAAGGGCATGTTGACGCGCCCAATCCCGGGCTTGACCGGCGCGCTCTTCGTAGGGAATCCGCCAGACGGAGTCGACTTTGTCTACGTCAAAAAATTCGGGGATGGGTAAAGTGTTTTGAGTCATTTCGTCTCCGTTAATTAAAAAAGGTGATTTCCATTTTTTTGAATTGATACAACATAGCCGGTCGGTGTGCGCCAAGGATATCTTTTTTGCCGGTCTCTTGCAGTAACCCGGTGGCAAGCATTCTTTTCCTAAAGTTCCTTTTATCGAGCTTGTCGTCAATGATGATCTCGTACATTTTTTGTAATTCAGATAAACGAAAGTGTTCGGGCATGAGTCCGTAAACGATATTGCTGTAACTGGCTTTGGAACGCAAACGCTGGACCGCACACTTCAGGATCTCTTTATGATCAAAGGCAAGTTTGGGTAATTGTCCGACAGATGACCAGGTGAGGTCGGCAACTTTATTTGATTCGGGCTGATCCAGGCTTTCCCAGGGGATGAGGGCGAAGTAGACAATCGTAATTACTCGTGCCCGGGGATCGCGTTTGGGATCCCCAAACGTGTAGAGCTGTTCGAGGTACACATCCTGTACGCCGGTCTTTTCCTTGAGGACTCGGAAGGCGGCATCTTCCAGCGATTCGCCTGCCCGCAAAAAACCGCCCGGCAGCGACCAACAACCTAAGAAGGGCGCCTCAGCACGTTTTGCCAGCAGCACTTTGAGCTTATCCTTATTGACGGTAAAGATCACAAGGTCAACGGTGATGCCGGGTTGTTCATAATCGATCGAGTTAGTGTTCATTCGACACTTAGTATAGTGTCTTTTTGGGTTTTGTCAAGCCCCTCTACAAGCATGGCAGGGACTCAAGGCGCGGTTGACTTTTTTGCCTGAAACCTTTACACTTTGCTCAACTTATTTGCAATTACAGGAGCAGTCATGGTTTCTCAATTCCAACTTATTATGCGATCAGGTCCCACACCAGGTGCTTCCTTTATTTTGGAAGGCGACCAGTTGACCGTGGGACGTGACGCAACGAATGAGATCGTCATCAATGACGCAGAGATCTCACGCCGCCATGCGCGCCTCACCTTCCAGGGCGGCAAGTATGTGCTGGAGGATCTCGGCTCCACCAACGGGACGTTTGTCAACGGGCAACGACTGGCTGGTCCACGTGTATTGAAGGCGGGTGAAGTAGTGCAGTTCGGCGAGCAGATCATGCTGGTCTTTGAAGTTACCTCCATGGATGCCGGTGCGACCATGGTCTCGCCGCGCGCTTCGGCGGCTGTGCCATCGGTGCCACGCCCGCCTGTATCCGCCGCTCCACCGCCTCCGGCAGTTGAATATGCGGGCAGTATCCCAGCCAGCCCGGCGCCTGTGGCAGCTGCGCCTGCCAAGAAAATGAACCTGACGCCGATCATCATCGGAGTGGTTGTGTTCCTGATCCTATGCTGTTGCATTTCCCTGTTCATATGGGTGGATGCCGACCCCACCGGCGGACGCTGGTGCACCTTCCCGTTCAGCATTATTGCGCAGATCCTGGGAAGTTCCTGCCCATAGCATCGGATCATTTTCCTGAACATCAGGTTCCCGTGAATGACCAATTTACGGGAACTTTGTCTTTTAAGTTGCCAAACACCTCGCTCTTGGCTAGAATATGAATACGGTTGTATTTTTATTAGATTACCTTGCTTAGCCACAGAGCGCACAGAGAGTTTTGAGCTTTTTCTCTTGCTTTCTCTGCGAACTCTGTGGCAAATGTTTTTGTGATTAACTCTTTTTTTGGGAGCACCAGCCATGAATCAAACATCCACATCTTCGCCGAGTTGGGGTTCAACGACCAAGTTGTTAATTGGGTTGGTCATTGTCGGCATTTTGGCGTTTTTGTTGTACCGCTTTGCAAATCTGGTCACCCCGCTGTTGATGGTGGTCGTACTGGCTTATTTACTGCACCCGGTCACTTCGCTCATCGCACGCGGACTGCGCCTTTCGTGGAAAGTTTCAGTCAATATCCTGTATCTCATCATTCTGCTTAGCCTGGTCGGTCTGCTAACCTTGGGTGGCGTGGGGCTGGTGGGGCAGATCCAAAGCCTCATCGTATCAGTTCAGGATATCGTCGCCAACCTGCCCACGTATGTGGAACAACTCTCCACACTGACATTCACCTTCGGTCCTTTCGCATTGGATATGCAGACCCTTGATCTGAATGCGCTCAGCCAGCAGGTGCTTTCCTTCGTCCAGCCCCTGCTAGGACAGACTGGCAGCCTCGTTGGCGCTTTGGCGAGCGGCGCGGCAGAGATCTTTGGCTGGACGGTTTTCGTCTTGATCGTTTCTTATTTCGTGATGATCGAAAGCAGCGGCTTGCGCGGGGATCTTTTCAAGGTCGATATCCCCGGCTATACCGAAGATTTCACCCGGCTCGGTAATGAGCTAAGCCGCATCTGGAACGCATTCCTGCGCGGACAGATCATCATCTTCATCCTGGCAGTCATCATCTATTCCATCTTGTTACCGATTTTAGGCGTGCGCTACGCGTTGGGGATCGCGCTCATGGCTGGGCTGGCAAAATTCCTGCCGTATATCGGGCCCGCGATCACGTGGGTGGTGATGGCATTGGTCACGTTCTTTCAGACCAACCATCCCTTCGGTTTGCAGCCGCTCGCCTACATGGCAATGGTGGTGATCATCACCTCCGTAATCGATTGGATCATCGACTCGTTCGTCACACCCCGCATCATGGCTAGCACCTTGAAAGTCCACCCCGCGGCGGTGTTGGTCGCTGCCTTGATCGCCGCGAATCTATTGGGCATCCTCGGCGTGGTCATCGCCGCACCCTTCCTCGCATCCTTTACCCTGCTGGGCAAATACACCATGCGCAAAATGTTCGATCTGGATCCCTGGCCCGAAGCGGAGGAGAAACCAGCTCCACCCCTCGGCGCAGAATGGATCGCACGCATAAAATCATTTATCAACAGCCGCAAACAAAATAAATCAACCAAGGAGAAGAACAATGAACAGCAATAACAACGGACCACAGACAGAAACCATCGCCGAGACCGATAACTTTCTGGCATGGAAAGCTGAAGAACCCGATGGCGAGACCACCTATCACATCGAGTTGAACAACGTCACCGTGCACTTCTTTGAAGAAGAGTGGAACGAGTTCATGCAGTTGGTCAAAAGCTTGAAATAGTTTTCCTGTTCCCACAGGGGCTTAGCCCCTGTGGAGCATTCGCATGAAACTCAACAACACCATCACAGATGTGCGCGGCATTGAAGTGGGACACGCGCAAAACGAAACAGCCCTCACCGGCTGCACGGTCATTTTGTGCCGCAAAGGTGCGGTGGCAGGCGTGGATGTGCGCGGCAGCGCGCCCGGCACACGCGAAACCGATCTACTCGACCCCATCAACCTGGTTCAAAAAGTTCACGCCATCGTTCTGGCGGGCGGCTCCGCATTTGGGCTCGAGGCTGCCAGCGGTGTGATGCGCTATTTGGAAGAACAGAAAATCGGATTCAATACCGGTGTCGCAAAAGTACCCATTGTCCCTGCAGCAATTCTTTATGACTTGAGCATCGGTCGCGCCGACGTTCGACCTGATTCAGCCATGGGATATTTGGCAGCAACCCAAGCCTCTGCGGCTCCGCCCGGTGAAGGTAATCTCGGAGCCGGAACAGGCGCCTCGGTCGGCAAGCTGTTCGGCACGGCACTCGCGATGAAATCTGGTTTGGGAACCGCCAGCATGGAGATCGGCGGCGGAGTCGTGGTCGGTGCGATCGTCGCAGTCAATGCCTGGGGTGATGTGATCGATCCACAAACGCATGCGATCCTTGCAGGGCTGCGCTCCGGAAAAGTCGGTCCGCTGCGTATCGGTAAAAAAGATTACTTTGCAGATACGCTTGCCATGCTGAAGAGTCCAGTCGGTCGCGGTGTGATGGGTCTGACAGCACGCACGAACACAGTCATTGGTGTGGTTGCGACCAACGCGAGTTTGACAAAGGCACAGGCAACCAAGGTTGCACAAATGGCACAGGATGGTTTTGCTCGCACCCTGCGCCCCGCGCACACCATGCTTGATGGTGACGTGATCTTTACACTGTCCACTGGCACCAAGAAAGCGGATGTCACTACCATCGGTGCCTTTGCGGCAGAAGTGATGGCTGAAGCCATTGTGCGCGGCGTGAAAGCCGCAAAACCTGCAGGGGGCTTACCGGGATTGAATAAAGTGTAATCGGTAATACATAACAAAAAGAGCGGCATGCAAATTTGCATGCCGCTCTTTTCTGCATTACGGATTAGTGCCTGCTCTTCAACTCGTCTTTCAGGATCAAAGTCATCACGACGCTAACGATGCTGACGATCACTGCGCCGAGGAAAGCATTCCACCATATAGGGTCAGCAATGATGAGACCGATGCCAAACGATTGACCAATGACACTGGTGAGCCAGAACAGGAAGGTGTTGATGACCAGTGTGAACAAGCCCAGGGTCAACATGATCAAGCCGCAGGTGAGAAACTTGAGCAGGGGTCTAAACAATGCGTTGACCAAGCCAAAGATCAACGCCAGCCAAATGATCGAAGACAGGCTGCCACGCAGGTCAATGCCGGGCACGATCAATACCGCCAGATATAACGCGATCGCATTGATCGCCAAACGAAGTATGAATTTTGTCATTTTATCTCCTCTTGTTTACTAAAGTGACAGTCACCAGCTAGATGACTGTCACTTATTAATACGAAGAGAATGCATTTTCGTTGCACCTACGCTCGCATCCAGATCAGGGTGCGGCGTGGTTTGAAGCCTGCCGCCAGGATCGCATCTGTCATTTCACCGGCGGGATAATCAAGTGACAGTGTGGGATGGTTGACGAGTGTGCGCCGTACGTGGATGAGTAGTTGGGTCAAGGCTTCGTCTGGCGCCTCGGCTCCGCTCACATTATCCTGAGATTCTTTCGGGAGCACGAGACTACGCGTTGCGGCATAAATGGCTTCTGTGCGTCCGCCTTGCGGCATCCACGTGAGGGTGGCGAGCAGGTTTTCACCGTCGCTCTTCGAGACTGCCGCCCATTGTTTGATGTTGAAGTCCATGAACAGCCTGTAGAGCCAGTTGATGAGACCAGGCTTGAGGGCGTTGATGTTCAGGGGTTGGTACCAGCTCAAATTGTCGGGGTAGAGGCGGCGCAGCCAATCCAATTGCTGTGCCCAGAAACGCGGATGGCGCAGGCTGATCTCAATATCGGTAGCTGGTTTGGGGAGGGAAGAATCGGGGTTGGCTTGCCAGTTGGTGCGTCGCGCAATTTCTTGAAACCCGAGATCTGTGTAGAGTTTGATCGCGCCGGGGTTATCATCGCGGACGTGGAGCCAGATGGCGGTGGCTTTTTTGCTGCGGGCGTGCTCCATGGCGCGCTGGGTGAGGATGCGCCCGATGCCGCGCCGCCGATGATCGGGATGGGTCGCCACATTGGCGATGAGGTAGATGCGTTTGCCTTGATCGCGAAATGGGATGAGGCTGGCATTGCCGATGATCTTGTTGTTTTCCTCCCACACATAACCGGTGAGCGGCAGGGATGTGGACTCTGCCATGTGGTTCGCCCAACTGAGGAATTTGTCATCGTGGCTGGCGCGACGCATATCAGAGAGGTAGCGCTGACCGTCCTGGTCCATGGTGGGCGAGAAGCACAGTTCGATCAGATCTGCCACGGGAGAGAGGTCGCGCAGAATGTTCAACGTCCGCACTTGCGGATGCTCGTTCGCTTTCGCAGGGAGAGTGATGGAACTCATTGATGAACATTATAGCCTTGTTGTTCTTTTTTGGAAGTGGGAGGCGTATAATTCTACAAATAAGCAGATCAAAAAGGAAATTGAGTAGCCATGAAATACGGCTTAGCACTGCCCTATACCACCCCGCGCATTATCGCAAAACTGTCCCAGCTGGCTGAAGAATCCGGTTGGGACGGTTGTTTTCTGGGAGACGCCATCTGGTGCGAAGACCCCATGATCGGACTCGCCGCGGCGGCAATGGTCACGGACCGCATCCGGCTTGGAACGATGATCACACCGGTCCCTCTGCGAATCCCGTGGAAGTTGGCAAGCGAGTCACTGGCATTGGACCATTTGTCGAATGGACGATTAACGTTGGGACTGGGAGCAGGCGCGGTCTGGATGGGTTGGCAGGCGTTTCCGGATGAAGTCGTGGATACCAAAGCCCGCGCCGAAATGCTCGATGAAACCATCGATATTTTGTCCCTGTTGTATCAGCGGAAGCAGTTTGACTATGATGGCAAACATTATCACCTGAAGTTAACGCAGTTGGATGAAATGCATTATCCGCCCAAGCCGGTACAACAGCCGCGCATACCGCTGTGGTGTGTGGGGATTTTGCACAGCAAAAAGTCTTTACAACGAGTTTTAAAATGCGACGGCATCATTCTTGAAAAACGAAGCGCGGGTGATAAACCTGCGGATATAACGCCAGCGGACATTCGTGAACTCAAAGCGTATGTGGAT
>CAZMQE010000122.1:6845-8743 GCA_964568115.1 uncultured Anaerolinea sp. | reverse complement strand
CCCGTATGAGCAGCAACTTTCTTCTCGCTCTTCAAATCACCGGCGTCGGCATGGGACTTGTCTTCGGCGCGATCATTGTCCTGTGGCTGATGATGATTCTCCTCACCGCGCTGACTGCGGAAAAAGAATCCGCTTCTGAATCAGCCGAGGCTGATGCGGTCGCGAGTCACAATATCCTTGCCCAAGCCGCCGCGATCGGCGTAGCGATGGCGATGGCAGAGCAAAGATTATCGTCAGCCCATCCACTCCCTGAGCCGCCCACAGCCATCGTCTCAGCCTGGCAACTAGGCATGCGTACAAGGCAAATGAGCGAAAAAGGCGGAAGGCATAAATAATATGAAATACTGTGTAACCATCAAGAACAAACCCTATGTGGTTGAAATTGAAGATATCAATGCGCGCCCGGTGATCGCTTATGTGGATGGTCAAAAGTTTGAAGTCATTCCAGATATAAACCCAGCGGGCAGCGAGGGCATACCTGAACCCAGCCTCCCAAGTTCACCGAAGGGCAAAAAAGAACCAAAAGAAGTTAAGTCCTTTGACCTGCGGAAACACGACCCAAACCAAAATGTCAACGAATTGACCGCCCCTCTGCCGGGGACAGTGATCGAGGTCTTCGTCAAAGAAGGTGACATCATCGAAGCGGGACAGGTCATCGTCATCATTGAAGCGATGAAGATGAAGAACAGCATCCGCTCCACACGTGCCGGGAAGATCGCTGAAGTGCTGACGAGCGTCAACCAAACTGTGGCGCACAAGCAGGTTTTGGTGAAATTCGAATGAACATCGCTGAACTGCTCCCTGAGTTATTGAAAGGCTTGGCAAACTTCACGCTGGGCAATGCGGTCATGATCACCGCCGCATTGATATTGGTTTATCTTGCCGTCTTCAAAGAGATCGAACCAGTCCTGTTGCTGCCGATTGGCTTCGGCTGTCTGCTTGCCAATATTCCACTGGCAGGCATGACTGCGGCCGAGGGCATCATGGGCGTGCTATACAGAGCGGGCATTGAGACAGAGTTATTCCCGTTGCTGATCTTTGTTGGCGTGGGCGCTATGATCGATTTCAGTCCATTGCTCGCACAGCCTCGTATGGTCTTACTCGGCGCAGCCGGACAATTCGGTATCTTCGGCACATTGATGCTGGCGATCGCGTTAGGCTTCCCACTCAATCAAGCCGCATCAATAGGCGTGATAGGCGCGATTGATGGACCGACATCCATTTTCGTTGCCACCAAACTAGCACCTGAATTGCTCGCACCCATTGCGGTCGCGGCATATTCCTACATGAGTCTGATTCCCATCATCCAACCGCCGTTGATGAGACTGCTCACGACCAAAAAAGAGCGCCTCATCCGCATGGATTACGCGCCCAAGCCCATCTCACAAAAAACGCTCGTGCTATTTCCCATTGTGCTGACGCTGGTTGTGGGTTTGCTCGTGCCTGAGGCAACCCCGCTCATCTCAATGCTCATGCTTGGAAATCTACTCAAAGTCTCTGGCGTGGTGGACCGCTTAAGCAAAGCCGCGCAGAACGAGATCATTAACATTGCCACGTTATTCTTAGGTCTTGCCATTGGTGCGACGATGAGCGCGGCGGCATTTTTAAATCTCGATACCGGCAAGATCATGGTCTTGGGCTTGTTCGCTTTTGTGCTCGATACCGTCGCGGGCTTGTTATTCGGAAAATTGATGTGCGTACTCACTGGCGGCAAGATCAATCCGCTGATCGGCGCAGCAGGTATTTCGGCTTTCCCCATGGCGGGACGTCTCGCTGCCAAAACAGCCAACGACGAAGACCCGCACAACTTTATCCTCATGCATGCGATGGGCGCGAATACTGCTGGTCAATTGGGTTCGGTCATCGCAGGCGGAATTTTGCTTTCGATCGTGAGTAAA
>CAZMQE010000122.1:0-6745 GCA_964568115.1 uncultured Anaerolinea sp. | reverse complement strand
CCCTGCCAGGTCTCGTCATGTAATTTCATATACTTCGACAGCAACGGATGCACGCGCACGATCTCTTCATACATCTTCTGCGCTACGCGCCGGATGGAGAAATGCGCATTCGCCGCAGAACGCAGCTGACAGAACGCGAACGCTTCCCGTAAATTGAATTCTGCCAACACGCGGCGATTGAAGCCATTGGGGACAACGTACTGGGCGACATCCGGACTGAACGCATACAACTTCTCGTACATCGCGCTCGCGGCAGCCATCGCCGCTTCATACTCCGACCCGAAACCTGCCTCCGTTACGAGAAGCGGAGTCGCATACCCCAGCCGTGTCGTCAATCTCTGCGGAGTCTGCGTCATCATGCGGTGACGTTTGAACTCGGCATAAGCGCCTTGGTCCATGACCAAGTCAAAGGTGTAAGTGCAATATTCCAGTTCGCGCAACGGGACATCAAATCTGCCCAAGCGCCCGAGCAATGCTTCAGCGAGATTGCTTTTTGCTTCGGCATTCAAGGCTTCAATATAGGTCAGCGCATCGGCATAGGGCATTTCGCCAAAACGATATAACGCCGCCGCGAGGATCTTGTTTTCACCATCTTCATCATAGCCGATCAATCGACACCACTCAGCTGATTTACGACCCCCAAAGGGGACGCTGTTTTCGATTGACGCTTGACGGTCTTCCAAGTCTTTGATGGTTTCAACCAGATACGGAACCGAGTCAGCATATTTCACCAGCGTCGGCGTTTCGGCTTTGGATACTTCTTTCACTTTTGCGCCGATCTCGCGAACCTCTGCCAACTCATGTGACAACATCTTGCGAATCGTGTTTTCGATCACACGCGCATTAGCGGTCATGCCCACGTTTGCCAGTGCTGCGGCTGGCAGCAGGAAGCGGCACACATCCACATACTTCGAGCGGATGCGGCGATCCCAGGCTTCATCACTCTCGTTTTCGCGGCGCGGGAAACGCTCAAAGACACGAGTCCGCACCGGGTTCAATGAATCAGCATAGGCTTTGAAAAGGAGGCGGATCGTATCCACGAATTCGGCGCGGAGTGGATGCCCATCCATTTCGGGCGGGATCGTAAAATCATCCGGTCCCCATTTTTGATAGCGCGTGGATTTTTCGGTATAGGAGGCAAGTCGATTCGATTCGATGCTCTCGATCGCAATGCGCGAAACATTCTCAAAGGCAATATGCAACACCGCATGTTCCGCCACCGAAGCATGACCATAACCCACCACCCACTTCTCATGGAATTTGGCAGAGGACTCATCGCTCAACTCAGCGGCAATATCACGGAACGATTCCGGCGCACGCGAAGTTTTGGCAAAAGCTACCGCGATGGTCTCAGGGCTAAGGGCGCGCGGCGACAACAAATAAATTTCACGTTCTGGCATATGGGTCTCCTTTGGAAAATCTGGCAGATTATACCCTTACACATTGCGCTTTTTGGAGGCAGGTACATATCAATCAATCGGGCGACCCATAGGTCGCCCGATTTTCAACATTATGATGATTCGACAGTGTCCTTCATTCGTGCCGTGATCGTCATCCCGACGATCAGCGATATGAGATATAACGCACCAAAGACCTGATAATGCAAACCTTTTGTGCCAATGGTGAAGAACAACACGGTGAATAGTACAAATAGTGCAAATTCGATATATGCCCAGGTACGGGTTGAATTCTGCCGCGCGGCGTCGGTGCTGTGCCGTTGAGCGAGCGAGACCAGTAACATGAAATATAACCCGAACGCCAGGAATTCGCCGGTATCCAAAATGATTTTCAACCACGTCGGCACAGTAACCCCAGCCCAGAAGTTCAATTCGCCGCCAAAGGGCCAGAACAACTGCACACCATTGAACCACAACACCAGGTCAACCAGAATGTGCAGCAAAATACCCACACCGAAACCCACACCGAAGTTTTTCCACTTTTCATTTTTCGTCACAGCGGCGATGATGTAAAACAAGATCAGCATGGCAACGATGGTGAAAACGCTATGCGTGAAAGTACGATGATAGATTTCCGCCGCCTGATCGGAGGGTTGACCCAACGCCAGGGTTGCATAGGCAGTCACAAGGTTATCCAGATCCGGAAACATGTTGCCCAACACAACTCCAAGTAACAACCATTCCTTTTTGGGCATCCACTTGCGCGATGCGATTCCGACGATTGCATGAATTCCATTTTGTGGCATATCAGCCTCCTTTGGTTATTTCATACAACCCTGCAAAAATAAAAAGGGAACGGCTATGCCGTTCCCAATATCTGGCGAGTCTGTTCCACATCTTTTCTGATCTGCTCGATCAGTGCCTCCACCGTGTCGTATTTCAATTCATTGCGCAGGCGCTGTATAAACTCCAGCGTCACGGTCTCATCATAAATATCTTCAGAAAAATCCAAAAGATATGCTTCCACACTCAGCGTTTGCTTATCAGGTGTAAACGTGGGATTTGTACCGATGTTGACCGCCGCCTGATGCCGCTCACCACGTACATTCGCCCAACAGGCATAGATCCCGCTCGCTGGCACAACTTTCTCATGCGCGTAATTCAAATTGGCAGTCGGGAAACCGATCGTACGTCCGCGCTGATCGCCATACGATACCAAGCCCTGTAAACGATACGGATGACTGAGCAAACGCGCCGCTTCTGAGACGTTCCCCACCGTGACCAATTTACGGATCTCAGTGGACGAGATCACGCCGCTTTCATCGCCCAAAGCTGCTACGGTTTCGACGGTATAGCCCAACTCCAAGCCGATCTCTGCCAGCCGTGCCGCATTCCCCTCACGGTCCTTACCCAGCGTAGAGTCGTAGCCCAGCACCATGTGCATCACTCCCAACTGATCCTTGAGCTGTTTCATAAAATCGAATGCCGTGATGTCAGCCACGTTCCTATCGAACGGATGCGTAATGACCGTATCCACGCCCAGCTCGCCCAGCAGTTTTGCGCGTTCGCCCGGCAAAGTCAGCAACTTGATGCCGCCCCGTCCAAACACTTTGGCAGGATGCGGGTCGAACGTTAAAACAACAGCAAGCGCGCCATTCGCATGGGCACCTGCTGTCAATTTACTGATGACCTGCCGATGACCGCGGTGAACACCATCAAAAACGCCAACGGTTAACCACGTATTTTCGAGGAGCAGTCCTTCAATAGAGCGATAATGCTGCATAATTATAAACAATGCTGCTCAACCGGAGACTGGAGCTTCGATTGAGCAGTATATATTTCTTGGATTTTCCTGGTACTACTCGGTAGTAAAGAAAACTTTCTTGGGCTGCCAGGCGGGTGCGCCATCTTCGCCTGTGACACATTCCATCAACGAGACCAATTCGCCCTGAGTGCTGACACCGCGGGCGCGATCTCCGATTGGCGTATCTGCCGCCGCTTTGACACGATGTCCGTGGCGGACGCCTTCCACATCATCAGGGCTGAGTTCCAGCGCGGGCCAATCGCCCAGAGCTTCGGCAGCGGGGATCAAGTATTGATACCAGTTACCGGCATGGAAAGCTTCCTGCAATTTGCGCAGCGGTGTGGCATCGCGTAACGAGAAACGTCCGCTCTTGGTGCGGCGTAAACCTACGAGATAGGCACCACAACCGAGCTTCTCACCCAGGTCATTCGCCAACGAACGGACATAAGTCCCTGACGAACAATGGACATCGATCACCACTTCAGGCGGCGCCCATTCCAACACTTCCAGGTGATGGACTGTGATCTTGCGCGGTTCGAGTTCAACTTCCTCGCCCTTGCGCGCCATATCATAGGCTTTGCGTCCCTGCACTTTAACCGCAGAATACGGGGGCGGCGTCTGTTCGATCTCACCGATAAAGGTTTTGAGAGCTTCTTCGAATTGGGTTTCAGTTACATTGACCGGCTGATTTGCCTGCGTCATCTTGCCATCGGCATCGAAGGTATCGGTCTTGCCGCCCATACGAATAATGGCTTGATAGCGTTTATCGGAGGCAGAGACATATTCACTCAAGCGCACTGCCGGACCTACCAATATAACGAGCACACCAGATGCGCGCGGATCCAATGTACCAGTATGGCCCGCGCGGCGAAGTCCGGTCCCATTGCGAATGGCTTGCACAACATCATGCGAAGTCATCCCAACAGGTTTATCCACAACTAACACCCCTGAGATAGCGTTCTTTATGTCTTGGCTATTCATTTATTCCTCCTCAGAGTTAATCAATATTCATTATGACCCAAATAGATCATAATTTTATTAGAGTCCCAACAGTTCGCGCGTGGTCTTAAGTACTAGTGGCTGGATGTCGCTCAACGTGCCAGGGATATCTGCTCCAGCCGCCGCGGCGTGTCCGCCGCCATTGAAATGCTTCGCAACCTTCGAAACATCGATCCCTTTTTCAAGCGCACGCCATGAGATTTTCACATTACTGTCGCTTTGTTCGACGAAAATCATACCTACTTTGTTTCCATCAATTGCGGAGATCATGTTAATCAAGTCGGCATCGTCATTACCGCCATAGCCGGTCTTTTTTCTGTCCACCAGGGTTAAAGTGCCCCAGACAATTCCGTCCTTCTGTTCCATACTCGATAAACCTGCGCCCCAATAACGTGCGGCAACAAAGGACTTTGTAACTAATGAACGCATGTATAAGTCGGGCATGTCTGCACCGGTTTCCATCAATACGGCACACTGGCGCAAGGCTTCAGGTGTTGTATTCGAGGTCCGAAAACCCAGCGTATCTGTAATGATGCCGGTCAATAACGCGGAAGCAATCGGTTTGGTGATCTCATAGCCCCAAATGGGTAAATAATTGGTCAGGATCGCAGAAGTGGCGACTTCCTCCGCTTCGATCAGATTCAGTTTGCCGAATTTTTCGTTGGTCTTATGATGGTCAATATTGATATCGGGTTGACCGAAACTCTCAAAGAACTTCCCCACTCGTTTAAAATCTGCGCAATCCACGGTAATAAAAGTATCGTGTGCCCCTTTGGGTTCCTTGACGATCAATTCACTGCCTGCCAAATGCCTGAAGGATGAAGACACGCCATCCACCAAAACCATCTGCACCGACTTACCGGCATTCTGCAGGGCAAGTCCTATGCCGAGCAGGGAACCGATCGCATCACCATCCGGGCGGACGTGTGATGCGATGACAATATTCTTTGCACTCTCAAGACGTGCTTTGATCGCCCCTATAATTTCGTTATCCATGCCTTATCATCTCTCCATTATTTCTACCACATGCTATTGATTCTCTGTGAAGAAATTATGTTTATTACCTATTCTGTTGCCATTATTTTTTATTTCGCAGATCAGCCAGAAGCTTCTCAATGTGGTCGGCATTTTCAGGGGTCATATCCCAGTGAAAACGGACACGCGGAAAGGCGCGCAGTTCAATGCGTGAGGCGAGAGTCCGCTTGATGAAACCGGAAGCAGATTCAAGTCCGGCAAGAACGTCCTGGGAGCGTGAGACACCCTCGATCGCAGACACGTAGATATCCGCGAATGACAGTTCCTTGTCTATCTTTACGTCAGTCACGTAGATTTGTTGCAAGCGCGGGTCACTGATCTCGCGGATCAACATCTCCGAGAGTTCCTGGCGCATACGGTCAGCAATTCGTTGTAAACGGGTTCCAGATGGCATAACTAATTATCTCGACAAGCTTGATACAAGTCTACGACTTTTCAAGGATATAACAAACCAATTGATCGCCAGCTTGAATGTCGTTGAAGCTTTTGAAGCCAACACCACACTCATAGCCCTGCTTGATCTCTTTGACATCTTCCTTCTCATGGCGCAGGGAGCCCATATCGCCTTCATACACGATATCGGTGCCGCGGAAGAGACGGGCTTTGGCATTGCGGCGCAATTCGCCGTCAGTGACCTTGCAGCCTGCCACCTTACCGAACTTGGATGCCGTGAAGACTGCCAGCACCTGCGCCCGCCCCAGAACCTTTTCTTTCACAACCGGTTCGAGCATACCGTTGAGGGCTTTTTCGATATCTTCGGTCATGCGATAGATGATCTCATATAGCCGGATATCCACGCCTTCTTTTTCAGCCACGCGGCGGGCAGAGACATCGGCTTGCACATTGAAGCCAATGATAATGGCTTTCGATGCCGATGCGAGCATAATATCATTTTCGCCGATATTGCCTGTTTCGGAATAAATGATCTTGACGCCAATTTCGCCTTCACCAAGTTTGTTCAACTCCGTGACGATCGGATCCAACGAACCTTGCACATCCGCTTTGACGATCAGATTCAATGCCTGCGCTTCACCCGCCTTGACGTTGGCGAACACATCCTCAAGCGTCATCTTCTTTCTGGATTGCGCCTGGGTCTTTGCGGCTTCAAGACGATCAGCAACGATCGTTCGTGCCTCTTTTTCGGTTTCAACAACCTGGAACACATCCCCAGCCGAGGGGACATCACTTAACCCCATCACAGCGACAGGGGTGGATGGTCCTGCTTTCTTAATAGGTTTGCCTTTGAAATCATTTAGCGCGCGCAATCTGCCATGCGATGTGCCAGCCACGACTATACTGCCAGATTCAAGTGTACCGTTTTGAACAAGCAGGGTAGCCATCACACCTTTGGATTTATCCAACTCGGCTTCAATGACCGTACCGATCACCTTACCCTGCGGGTTTGCGCGGATGTCGGTATTATCTGCCACAAGCAAAACACCTTCAAGTAGATCATCAATACCCTGCTTCTGTTTGGCAGAAACCGGAATGACCATGGTATTGCCGCCCC
>CAZMQE010000121.1:6299-8822 GCA_964568115.1 uncultured Anaerolinea sp. | reverse complement strand
GCTTCGCGGACAACCGTGCCCATGGACTTGACCTGTGGGACTATCTTTTCTCCGGGGTGGATTCGGATGATCAACTGCACATCGGTCCGCTTGGCAAAGTATTGGACTGTTTTAGTGATCCATTCACTCATGGATTCGGCGAAGATGTTGCGTCCCAGTGTGAGGCTATCGCCCAACACATTCGCAGCGAGCAAAACGATTGGGCGGTTATCAAGCCCTAACGTTTTACGAGTCTCTTCGGCGCCCTGGGATGAGAAGTATTGCCACAAGCGTTTTGATTTGCCCCACACGCGCGCACCACGCCGCGCGTTCTCAAGATCGGCAAGACGTTCGTACATTTCATCGGTCATGGGCAGAGAGCAACGGTCACGAACAAGATAATCCGTATCCTGCCGCATAATGGACGTATTCTGTGCCAGCCAGATCTGTTCACGCTGATCGTTAAATTCAAACGTCACAGCGGGAATGTTCAAATATTTCGCCACGCGGAAGACGATACCCATTTCGAGAATTAATCCATTGGGAATGAGAACCACATCGGGCTTGTTGGTCTGCATCCAGTCGAGGGCAGCGCGCGCGGCGAAGGTATTGCGCTTGATACGCAGATCGTATAACGCTTTATCTTTCGCATCCGTCATATCTACTTCTTCGCGCATCAAGGTGTATTGCGCATCCCAGAGGGAGACCTCTTCGATGTCAGCCTGGAGAGAGGCGGGTAAGTCAGAAGCCGGCTTGAGGTCCAGAAAAGAGGCGTGCGTCACAAAAGGAGCCAATGACGAAAGCGCGTCGCGCGTGTGAAGTCCGCGCTGCTTCTGAGTCAGTTTGTCCAGTTCTTTATGCCATTCGGAATAGGGCAGAGTCAGCAGTGTGACTTTGTGACCAAGCCCGGCAAGCACGAGGGAAATATGCGCGGCTTGTTCGATCCAATAATGGAGCGTGGCGAAGAAGAGGATTTTTTTGCCGGGTTGGGCTTTTTCGATAAACGGCTTTGCCTGCGCAACAGCATGCGGCAAGGATCTGTGCAAGCGTGAAAGATTGAAGTGATCTTTACGGGCACGATTCTTTTGCCGAAGTGCGTAATCAAGTTCGGCGGCAAGCGGCAGTTCACCTAGAAAATTGCGGAGGGAGTTTTTATTAAGCATATTTTTTGAACCGCGAAGCACGCTAAGAACTCAAAGATTTTTATTAGGTTTTCTTTGCGAGCTTTGCGTTCTTAGCGGTTAAATTTCTTAATCTATTTTTTCGATCTTCCAATCCAAACGCGGACGCACCGGACCCTGACGAACTTCGGGCCATTGCGTGCCAGGCGCACCAGAAATATCCACGTTGAACGACAGCGCGTTCTCATCCATGAAGTAACGGCGCACACCGAACGAGCTCGCGTTCACGCCGAGCGAGTAACGACCTTCATTGAAAAAATCAGCGGGGATATGACAGCGGCTGATATAACGCCCAGCTTTGCGCGCGCCGAATTGTTCGAATTGCGCGGCATCATCTGTGTCAAAGGATGTAAAAATATATTCGCCGCGCATCGAACTGAGATACATACCCACGCGCAAACCGGTGACGGGCGCATCGAGTTGATATTCCCATTCGACGGTGACGGGTTCCGTGGAGCGGACAGTATCGACAACCTTACCGCCTCGATCTTTAATTCGAATTGCTACTGGTTTAAAGGGCGCACTCGTCACTGGGACATCTTCCACACCCCAAATGCGTTCGCCCGATTCAGCCTGACCTGATGACAGATAATAATCAACGGCTTCGGCGGTCGGTGCGCGTTTGATGAGCTGGCCCTTTTTCAAAACAATGGCTTCCTGCGTGAGCCGCAGAATCGCGGACATGTTGTGACTCACAAAGAGGACAGTGCGTCCCTGTTGCGCCACATCACCCATCTTGCCGAGGCACTTGCGTTGGAATTCGGCATCACCGACGGCGAGCACTTCATCAACGACGAGAATCTCAGGTTCAAGATGCGCGGCAACGGCAAACGCCAAACGCAGATACATGCCAGATGAATAACGTTTCACCGGTGTATCAATAAATTGACCCACTTCAGAGAAGTCCACGATCTCATCGAACTTGCGATCGATCTCGGCGCTTTTCATTCCCAAGATCGCGCCGTTCATATAAATATTTTCGCGCCCGGTGAGTTCAGGGTGAAAGCCTGTGCCCACTTCGAGCAACGAGCCAACCCGTCCACGCACGGACACAGTCCCTGTGGTGGGCTCAGTGACGCGTGAAAGAATCTTGAGCAATGTGCTTTTGCCTGCGCCATTCCGTCCTACAATGCCGAGTACTTTGCCTTCTTCGAGATCAAAGGACACATCGTTCAACGCCCAGATCAGGGAGGTGTTGGTCGCACCGCGCATGCCTTGTCCACGCAGGGCACGGAAGACGCGCACTGGCGTCATAAGCGTATCCATGATCACATCGCGGAACATGTTGTACTGGAACTTCTGCTGCGCCGCGCCGATCTTATATTGTTTACCGAGATTTTTTACACTAATGGCTGTTGTCATA
>CAZMQE010000121.1:0-6199 GCA_964568115.1 uncultured Anaerolinea sp. | reverse complement strand
GTATCCGCGAAAGTCTTTTCCATATTGCGGAAGTAAAACAATCCGCTGATGAGCACGAGCAGGGCAATGCCCACCGAGATCCACAACCCGGCGTCGGGACCGTTCCCCACACCCAACAACGCCCAGCGGAAGCCATTCACCACACCCGCCATCGGATTCAGCATGTAGACCAGCTGCCATTTTTCAGAGATCAAATTGGATGAATAAGCGACCGGGGTGGCAAACAGCCAGAACTGGGTCATGAACGGTAAAGCATAGTTCACGTCACGGTAACGCACATTGATGGCTGATAACCACAAAGCGACACCCAAGGCAGTGACGATCGTAAGTAACAGGAATAATGGCAACGCCCACACCACATTGATCGAAGGTGTCACCTTGTAATAGATCATCAACCCGATCAGGATCACGAACGCGATCATAAAGTCTATGAGCCCTGAGAGCACTGAGGCAAGCGGCAACACCAAACGCGGAAAATAGATCTTGGAGACCATGTTCTGATTTGAGGTCAGCGAGCGCGAGGCTTGATTCAGTGCAGCTACAAATACCCCCCAGGGCAGCAACGCGGTGTAGGAAAAGATCGGGTATGGAATATTTCCGTCGGTTGGCAGTTTGGCGATCCCCTTGAAGATGATCGTGAAAACGATCATCGTTAACACCGGTTGGATGATCGCCCAAGCTGCGCCCAGCATCGTCTGCTTGTAGCGCACCTTGATCTCGCGCCAGATCATAAAATAGATCAGTTCGCGATACAGCCACATGTCACGCAGGTTGAGCGCGGCGAGACCTTTGGATGGTTTGATATAAATAGTCGTGGGTTCGTGCTTTATTATTTCAGACATAAGATAATTAGAGACTAGTGACTAGTCTTCTGATCTCTACTCTCTATTAACTGCTTGTTTTCTTTGAACCACTCGATCGTGCGGCGCATGCCCTCTTCAAACGGGACCTGCGCGCTCCAGCCAAAATATTCCTTCGCGCGGTTGACGTCGAGTCCGCGGCGGGGTTGACCGTTGGGCTTATCGGTTTGCCAGGCAAGTTTCCCTGTAAAGCCGGTCAGCTTGACGATCATCTCGCTCAAATCCTTGATGGATATCTCGTAGCCCGAACCCAGATTGACCGGTTCAGAGCCGTTATAGCTTTCTGCAGCAGTGATAATGCCATCGGCGGCATCTTCCACATACAAGAACTCGCGCGTCGGAGAACCATCACCCCAGACCTGTAATTCCTTGTCACCGCGTTCGTTGGCTTCGACAGCCTTGCGAATCAAGGCGGGGATCACATGCGATGATGCTAAATTGAAATTATCACGCGGACCATACAGATTCACTGGCAACAGGAAGATCGCGTTGAACCCATATTGCTGGCGATAGGCTTGTGCCTGCACCAACATCATCTTTTTGGCTAAGCCATAGGGAGCGTTGGTCTCTTCGGGATAGCCGATCCACAAGTCTTCTTCCTTGAATGGGACCGGCGTGAACTTGGGATACGCACAGACCGTGCCGATCGCTACAAACTTACCAACGCCGTTCTTGTATGCCTGATGCATCAACTCCACGCCCATCATTAGATTGTCGTAGAAGAAATCGGCAGGATGCTCACGGTTCGCGCCAATGCCGCCTACATTCGCGGCAAGGTGAATGATGACCACGTTCTTCGGGTCGACATCCTTGAGTGTATCCGCGTATAGACGCTTGATATCATTGGGATCAACCAGATTATAGTTCTCGATGCGCGGGATGAAGATATCCGTTGCGCCGCGTTCTTTTAATTTTGCGGTAACGAAAGAACCTAGAAAACCAGCTCCGCCAGTGACAATTACCTTTTTGTTCTGCCAAAAGTTTTCAGACATGTTTCTCCTTAACATTCTCGTCATTGCGAGGAGCGTTTGCTGCGACGAAGCAATCTCCAGACAAACAAGAGATTGCTTCGGGCGGAAAACATCGCCCTCGCAATGACGATGAAATTTTTATTGCACTATAAATTGCGCGTTACGATAGCGCACATCGTTCGGATCTTGGATAAGTCCGGATTTCAAGGCAAACAATACTTCACGCACACCATCATTCACATCGAGCGTGGTCTCAAAGCCCAGTACGCTCTTGATCTTTGCGAACGACACGGTGATGTCACGCATGTCGCCGCCGAAGGTCAAGTCTTTATACTCAACAATGGTTTGGGGCATGCGCTTTAGCACCAGCCGCACAATATCGTCTTTTGAATAATTGCCGTTATCAGTTCCAAGATTAAAAACCTGACCCTGAATTTTTGCGCGTTCAGCTTCAAGCCCCATGATCACACCGCGCGCCACGTCACGAATATGCACGAACGAGCGTGAATAACCGCGTTGATAAATGATCAGCGCGCGTTTGGTGAACGCATCCAATACGAATTGATTCACGATGAGGTCAAAGCGGGTACGCGGAGAAATGCCGTAGAGCGTTGCAAACCGAAACAACAAAGGCGCACACGCGGAATCTTTTTGACTCAATAAAAATTCTTCTGCGGCGATCTTGGTCTCAGCATATAACGATTGCGGATTTAAGGGGGTCTCTTCGTTGACAGGTTTGCCATCGGCAGATAAGCCGTAGTTGCTATAGGTAGACGCGAACACGAATCTTTCCACGCCCAGGTCTGCTGCCTGCTCGAAGACCATTTGCGTGGCTTCGACGTTGTACTTCCACGCCACTTGCTTGCCCACCGCCTGACAAGCCGGAAACCCCACGATCGCAGCGAGATGGATCAACGCATCAGGCTTCTGCCAATCTGATTTGAGCGAGTCTTTGATGGCGCGCCGTTCGGTCACATCCGCTTTGACGAAGTGAAAATTGGGATGATGCAAAAACGGGACCAGCGACTCGCCGCCAAACAACAAGCTGTCAGCCACGGTGACTTGGTAGTTTTGGCGCAGCAGTTCCGATGTCAGGAGCGAACCGATGTAGCCCGCTCCACCAGTGATGAAGATATGTTTCATGAATCCACATCCATTTTGAGGGTCACTTTGAATCCATCCACTACCAAAGTGGGGACGTTTTTATCGGCAACCACCGCGATGTTCTGCTCGAGGCAGGTCAGGCGGCAAATATCCGCTACATCGCCTTTGCCCACAATGCGGACACGGTCGTGCCCGGCTTGCTGAACTTCAACCAAACGTTCGCGCACTTTTTGACGCGTACGGCGATAGATGGTGAGGGAACGCTCGACATAATCCACGGCAAGGCGTGCGCGCAGGGCGATACCTTCGGGCGTGATGATATAACGCAACTTCTTGCGCTCGGCACGTTTGACTTTGACATAGCCTTTGGCGATAAGCCGTTTGATGTGCCAATTGACCGTGCCCACCGCCACACCCAGCTGGGTAGCCAGTGTGGATTGGTTGACATCGGGGTCATTTTCGATATTTTCTAGCAGGGTAAGTTCGCGGAGTTCTTCGTTTGTAGTTTCCATGCACAGCACTTTGTAGCTTCCAAAATTCAGTGACTGAATTATAACCTTGTTCGACAACGGGTCAAGTCCATTATCCACGCCCACACGAACCAACGGTTTATTTCATCCAAACCGCGCCACTCCTGCTAAAATGGAGCAACTATTATGAAAACACAACCAACCTTTGACAGCTCAGGCACGAACTATCAACAAACCCGCAGCGCCCATTGGGATGCCATCGCAGAGAAACGTGATCATTGGGTCGGCAGCGGCGGCTGGTATCATCGCCGCCTGGCAGAGGTCTGCTCCTTCCACATCAGCCCAAACCTGCGGGTGCTTGAAATCGGCTGCGCCGACGGACGCCTGCTGGCTGCCGTCAAACCGGCGCGCGGCGTTGGCGTTGATTTCTCTGAAGCGATGCTCGCCCGCGCGAGGCAACGCCATCCCGAACTGGAATTTATCCACGCTGATGCGCACGATCTTTCAGAGATCAAAGAAACGTTCGACGTTATCATCCTATCCGATCTGATCAACGACCTGTGGGATGTACAACGTGTTTTTGAACAGCTCAAACCGCTCTGTACCAGTCATACCCGGATCATCCTGAATTTTTACAGCCGGTTATGGCAATTGCCCCTAAGCCTCGCCCAAACACTTAACTTAGCTACATCCAATCTTTATCAGAACTGGTTGACACGTGAAGATGTGGACGACCTGTTATTACTGGCGGGCTTCGAGTCGATTCGAAAGAGTCAAGAGGTGCTCCTACCTCTGCCCTTGAGCGGTTGGGCGAATCGCTTCCTCGTGCGCTTCTGGCCCTTTTACCACTTCGCCATTTCCAACTTTGTGATCGCGCGTCCGCTTTCAGAACGTGTTGCTCCGCCGACTGTTTCGGTCATTGTTCCGGCGCGCAATGAATCGGGCAACATCAAAGCTATTTTTGAGCGCGTCCCGCAAATGGGACGCATGACCGAACTCATCTTTGTGGAGGGACATTCAAAGGATGACACCTACGCAGCGATCGAACGCGAGATCGCTGCGCATCCAGCCACCCCGAGCCTGCTTCTGCGTCAACCGGGCATCGGCAAAGCGGACGCCGTGCGACTCGGCTTCGAGAAAGCCAGCGGCGATGTACTGATGATCCTCGATGCCGATCTGACCGTGCCACCCGAAGACCTGCCGCGTTTCTACGAGGCGTTGGTTTCGGGCAAAGGTGAATTCATCAACGGTGTGCGGCTGGTTTACCCGATGGAAAAAGAAGCCATGCGCACATTGAACTTCCTTGGCAACAAGTTCTTCAGCCTGGCTTTTTCGTGGCTGTTGGGACAACCCATCAAAGACACTTTGTGCGGCACCAAAGTATTATGGAAAAAGGATTACGAACTCATCACCCGCAACCGCGCCTACTTTGGTGATTTTGATCCGTTCGGAGATTATGACCTGATCTTCGGGGCGGCAAAACTAAATTTAAAGATCGTTGACCTGCCCATCCGTTATCGCGAACGCACGTATGGCACCACTAACATATCGCGCTGGAAACATGGCTTGTTATTACTACGCATGGTTGCCTTCGCGGCGCGGCGCATCAAATTCGTTTAATCACAGAGGTCGAGAATATCTCAATGAAAATACACAAGTCAACCCGCAAATACGAAAAATGGATTCGGAAAGAATTCAACGTCTTCGAAGAAGACCTCACCCTAAAAGCACAAAAGCTGACCGAGGATCGGTTCACCTTTTTACGCGGCACCTTTTATCGCTGGATGCAATTATTTCCCGATATTTGTAAAAAATATATGGATGCGCCGGTCGTGTTGTCGGTTGGAGATTTACATGCCGCAAACTTTGGGACGTGGCGCGATGCCAAGGGACAACTGGTTTGGGGCGTCAACGACTTCGATGAGGCAGCGCACCTGCCCTACACCCAGGATTTGATCCGCCTCGCTACCAGCGTGGAACTGGCTTCAGAGATCGAGGAGCTGAAGATCGGTTTGGAAGAAGCGTGCGAAGCGATCCTGGATGGCTATCGGGAGAGTCTCGAGTCAAATGGCAAACCGATCATCCTAAATGATGAACACGATTGGCTGAAGAAGGTTTACATCCAGAGCGAAAAATCGGCAGAGAAGTTTTGGAACAAACTTGATGAGCTGCCGGAGATCAATCACGAAGTTCCTGCAGAGGCGCAGGCTGCGCTGGAAGCAACGCTGCCAGTCAAGGGACTGGCATATCGCAGCATCAAACGTCGTCAGGCTGGCGTGGGGAGTTTGGGACGTCCGCGGTATACGGCGCTGGCTGAATGGCAGGGCGAACGCATCGCGCGCGAGACCAAGCCGTTGATCCCCTCTGCGGCGCTGTGGGCAGAGAAAAAACACAAAGGCGCAGAAATCTATTACGAGGAGATCCTGGCGCGGGCAGTGCGGAGTCTCGACCCGGTGGTGAAGGTCTATTCCGGCTGGGTCGTGCGCCGACTCGCACCCGATAGCGTGCGGATCGAGCTTGTTGACTTGGGACCCGAACGCGATGAGAAACGCATGTTGCACACCATGGGCTGGGAGACGGGCAACATCCATCTGGGAACGCCGACGATGGTAAAGGCTGTGCTTGATGATCTGAAGAATCGTAAAAAGGACTGGCTCAAGAAAGCCGCCGAGAAAATGACCGAAGCTACGTTGAAAGATTGGGGGAAGTGGAAAGAAGTGAGTAAAGAATAGTATTATGTAAAAGTCCCGTGTAGGATTTTCCTATCACGGGACTTTTTGTTTGTCTCTCACGA
>CAZMQE010000120.1:0-8849 GCA_964568115.1 uncultured Anaerolinea sp. | reverse complement strand
GCATGCGCCACAAAACGGACTGGATCGCCTCATCGGCATTCGCGCCGCTGAAATCTTCTGAGATGGATTCGAGATGATCGATGAAGGCGAAGGCATGCGTCTTGCGCACCTGTCCCTGCAACGCGAACAAAAAGCTCAGCATCAGCTCCGAACAAAAACGCATCGACGTGCTGACGTCGCAGATCACCACGATCTTCGGTTTGCGCACGCGGTCTTTGTGTTTGATCTCCATTGGCACGCCATGATATTTCAAGTTCGCGCGAATCGTCGCCTTCGGGTCCATCTGTCCGTTCTTTGCGCGCTTCTGTCGCAAGGCAATGCGCGTGCGCAGCGCGGCGGCGAGGCGCTTCACTTCGCGTTGTAGTAATTGTTTATCCGAATCGGACAACGCCTCAAAGGGACGGTTCATCAAATTATCGATGTTGTCTGAGCGCGGCTTCTCGCTCAAATTCTCGGCGATGCGCTCACCCGCAAACTGCTCTACTTGTTCGCGCAAGCCCTGCATGTTTTGTTGGATCATCTCGCGGATCTGCTCGACGCGGTCGCGGCTCATGCCCATCTGCGCGAGCTGCTCCATCAATTCCTTCATCGCCTTCTGGACTTCAGGGAACGCCAACGCACGCAGCATGCGCTGGGTCATCCAATTTTGTTGATTGAGACTGTCTGCCTGATTTAGCCCGACCATCTGACCCAACGCCTCCAACTCCGACCGAGAAAGCTGTTCGCCATTCATCAGCCTCTGCATACGCTGACGGAGTTTTTCCGCGAACTCTTTCATTGCCTCTGCCCACATCTGCGCTTCTTCTGGCGTCATGTCGTCGGTGGGATTTCCGCCCATCATAGGTGGTTGCCCCGACCCGAAGAAGAGCGGAAATAATTTATCGAAGGTTGGCATATCTTTCAGGTCTTTGATGAGCGTGGCGCGCAAAGACAACCGAAATTCTTCGCGGTCTTGAATCCCCATCAAATCCACCGCCGAAAATGCTTCCGCAGATTCAGCGAGAGATACTCTTACGCCGCTGGAGCGCAAGGCTGCAATTAATTGTAAGATGCGGGATTCCATTTCTTAACCTCTTTAATATTTCTTCAAGCCGGTTGTCTAAAACTTTTTGCTCTAACCAGCTTGTTTCCATGCTTTAGCGATTGCTTTTAGTTTTTCCTTATCGTCCAGATATCGTTCGATATAACCGCAATCGACGCAAATATAATCGTCAGTGTTGGAGCCCATATTGGCTGAGTCGGTGCGGATGAATGCCCCACCGATCATTTTCGGGATGTAAATTCCATTCTGCTCATGGTGGACTGATTTCGATCCGCACTTTGGACAGGTTCCGCTTTTCATTTGTATCTCTCCTAAAGGTGTGATTTGTGTTGCTAATTTTATCTGGTTAAGCTGGGCAGTGAATTACTGGATCGCTAATTCTCTTCGCAGATCATCATACGATCTCAACCCGATTTTTGGAGTAAGTTCATTTTGCCAGATTTCATCCAACTCTTGCTTAATGTGCTCAGGTAATAATAATTTAGCGCTGCCAGCCTGTCCATCGCGCACTTTGGACAATTGACCATCCAAAGGCAATTTCATCGCTGCGCTGCGTGCCTTGCGGATGACGTGATCTTCAAATTGGTTTTCGTGCGCCTGCATGAATTTTATATCTGACTGGCGCAGCACGATTTCCCGCAAATCATCGTCAAGCGGAACGCCGATAAATTCAGCGATTCGTTCAATGGTCTGCGGCAAGTCTGTTTTCATGTTTTCATAACATAGCGGTAGGACGTTCCCGTCTTTGCGCCGGTCCCATAATGCCGTAATGTGATTGAAAACAGCACGCCTCGGAATATAGAATTCCCGCGCAAAGGTTTCAATATCAATAGAGCCTTTTTCAAAGAAGAAACCCTCGAAAAAATAGTAATGGGATATCAAAGCATCATGCGGATTACGTAAAACAACAATATATTTGCCGCCTTTGGGCGCTTCATCCAATGTGCTGTGTGTTTTGAAAGCGCGGGGCTGGGCGACTTGAGGGGCATAAATGTCGATACCGCAATCGTGTGCCATGTTGATCCATGGAATTACACGGCAGATCTCGTCAAAATCCATCGAGCCGCGTGTGCGCAATCCGTGGACGATCTGTTGCATCCAGGTGGTTCCGCATTTGGGCGGTGTCACGATGAAGACGTCAGTGGGGTCGGGTTTGTAGTTAAGCCCTTTTTGCCAGCCATCTTCTGTGGCGAAGCTTTCCATCCGTGCCTGCATTTCTAGAATCGTTGTCGGTCGCGTATAGATTTCTGGCTGGATCATCTCTTGTTACCTCTAAAAATAAATATCATCACAGAATTGGTGGTCAACTAGGGCGAGTGTTTTTCTCGCCCTACTCGACCACCAGAGGAGCTTAATTTCCAGAAAACTTTCCGAAATCATCTGGCTTCTGTCTTGGTTGCGGAGGCGGTGGGGGATTGATGTACTGTCGTTTTGCTTTTTGCAGATCGGCTTCGTGCTTGAGCAATACCGAGATCGTATCTTCCAGTGTGTCTTTATCCAAGTTGGAGGCGTTCAGCGCTACGAGAGCATTTGCCCAATCGAGAGTTTCGCTGATGGAGGGGGACTTGCGCATATCGGCTTTGCGGAGGCGTTGGACGAATTCCACGGCTTGTTGTGCCAGCTTGGGATTGAGGTCGGGAACTTTCAGACGCACTACGGCAAGTTCTTCTTGTAAATTTGGGTAATCAATAAAGAGATACAGGCAGCGACGCTTCAACGCTTCGGACAATTCGCGGGTGTTGTTGGAGGTGAGGATCACGAACGGCTTATGCTTGGCGGAGAGGGTTCCCAACTCAGGCACGGAGACTTGAAAGTCGCTCAAGATTTCCAACAGGAAGGCTTCGAACTCGGCGTCCGCGCGGTCAATTTCATCGATCAGTAACACGGTGGGTTGTTCGCTCAGAATCGCTTTCAGTAAGGGACGTTGGAGTAGAAAGCGGTTCGAGAAAAAGACATCTTCCTCTTTAGCGAGGCGGTCGGCGGCTTCGGTCAACGATTCGGCTTTTCCGAGCGTGTCGTTCAACTTGTCGCGCAACAATTGTGTATATAGCAACTGCTTTGAATATTCCCACTCATATAATGCTTTGGATTCATCCAAGCCTTCATAACACTGCAAGCGGATGAGTTCGCGTCCGGTCGCCCCGGCGATGGCTTTGGCGAGTTCGGTCTTGCCCACGCCTGCGGGACCTTCCGCCAAAAGCGGCTTGCCCAACTTCTGCGCGAGGTAGACAATGGTCGCGATCTCGTCAGAGGCGATATATTTCTGCTTGTTCAATTCAGTCTTTACGGTCTTGGTCGTGTCAAAAAGAGTTGTCATTTTTCACCTATAACCTTGCTTGAGTATACCGCCTAGATGTGGGCTGTATTCATTCTCTTTCCTGCGATTACAACGAGATATAAAATGCCGGGTGATATTCCACTTTGCCTTGCGGTACCGCATTGTAAAACGGATGCGCCATAAAATATTGCGGAGCGGGCGCGATTTCGTAAATGAGATTTGGATATGACTTGAACCCAAAACGGTTGTAATAATTGGGGTCGCCTTCCAGCACACAACCTTGTGCGCCCATGGCACGGAGTTGGGCAAGCCCGGCTTGAATCAGCTTGGAGCCGATGCCTTGTTTTTGCAAATCAGGTTGAACGGAGATGGGACCGAGTCCGTACCAGTTTTGGTCTTCACCGTTGATCGTCACTTTTGAAAACGCCACGTGTCCAACAATTTTTCCATCCAACTCCGCCACCAGTGAAAGTGACAAGGCGCCCGCCTCGCGCAAGCCTTTGATGATCAAGTGTTCAGTGGGATGGTCGGAGAATTTGCCAGTGAACGCGGCGAGTGTCACTTGTGTGATGGCTTCATCATCTTGAGATGTTTCAGGGCGAATGATCATTTTGCGTTTGACTCCGTTATCGTTGGTTTGCGATTCATTTCTTTCATCGCGGGAATAAAAGCCATGCTTAGTGTGGTGATCAAATAAATAGTCCCCAACCCAAGCAGCATCGGACGCACACCGAGTTGTTCTGTCAACACGCCGCCGATCAACATACCCAACGGCATTGCCGACCAGGCTCCTGCGCCGATCGCGCCGCCAACTCGTCCGCGCATGTTTTTAGGGACGCGTTCGTATTCCACTGCGCCGATGATCGGGTTGAGCGGTCCCGCGCCCATGCTGGAGATAACGACAAACACAAGGGCGATCCAAAGCGGGGGATAGGTTGCGTAGAGAAAGAAACGCAAGCAGGTTAAAACAAATCCAAATACAAAAATCGTATGACGCGGCAGACGCGGACCGATTGCGCTGAAGACCAGTGCGCCAAGAACTGCGCCGCCGCCATTCGCCGCAATGAGCAAACCGAGGTCCAATGCCTGACCGTAGACCTGCTTCACGAATACCGGTTGAACCACACCACCGAAGATCGCGTCCAGAAAATTCGTGAGCATGATCATGACAACAATTGCCAGCATGAGCTTGTCGTTATAAATGAACCGCAAGCCTTCGCGGAGTTCCGCGAAATATCCGGTGCTGGGTTTTTCCACCGCATGTTCCACCGGTTTGTGAACTTTGATCGTTGCTGCGATGATGCCAGCCGAAATAAAAAATGAGGCAGCATCCAACCACAACACGTTTTCTGTTCCCATTAACGCGATCAGCAAACCGCCCAGCGGTGCGCCGATCAAACGCGCGCCGCGTTCGATAATATGAATTAAAGAGGTAGCGCGCTCGATCGGCATCTGTGCCAGCTCGGCAAGTTCGGGCACCAAGGCACTGCGTGCTGTGCTGCCCGGCGCATCGAGCAACGCGCCAAAAAATACCAACACCATCAGTTGCCAGAATTCAAGCCCGACTGTGAAATATAGTAACGGAATCAACGCAGTGGTGATGCCGCTGGCAATATCCGCAATGATGCTGGTGCGTTTGTAGCCCAACCTATCCACCAACGTCCCGCCGAAGAAGCCAGCCAGCACCACGGGTAGGACGTTGAAGAAACCGGTGATGCCGGTCCGCGTGGCACTGCCGGTGGTTTGCAACACGAACCACGGAATCGCGATCGCCGATAAAACATTACCGACTAATGAGATGGCGTTCGCTGTGAAGAGTGCGTAGATCGGCAGGCTGTTCTTTTGTGTTGTCATTTCTTTAGCCCTAAAGTTTTATACACACTTAGATTCGCATCCAATTCTTTTTGCAACGTGAATTCTTTTTGGATGGTCTCCCGTGCGGATTTACCAAGCCTGACGCGCAACGCGGGATCGTTCAACAATGTAAGGGTCGCTTTGGATAAAGACTCCGCATCATTCGCAGGGACAGTTGTTCCGTTTTCTGAATCCTTGATCACATCGACAACGCCTCCGACGTGAGTCGCCACGACAGCTTTTTCGCACGCCATGGCTTCCAGCACCGCATTCGGCATACCATCGCGCAGCGACGGGTGGACGAAGACATCGATCAAGGAATAATAGGCGGGCAGGTCTTTAGGTGCGATATAACCTGTGACGATAATTTTAGAATCAGGATTCGATTGTTGGAACTCATCAAAGATTTTTTTATCTTCACCCTGGCGCACTTCGCCGACGATGAGCAATGCAACGGGTTGTACTTTATTGATTAGCGCGTAGGCATTGAGGAGCGTCTTGAGTCCCTTTTTCTCGCGGAGTTCACCAACGAAGCCGATGACAGAGTTTTGGATTCGGGAGCTTGCTCCCGTGTATTGGGGTTGCTCCCGAAAAGACGGCGGCAAGCCGCCTGAGTCCAAATTTAATGCATCAGCCAACGCATGATTCTTTTCCAGCGGCTTGAAATGTTCGATGTCCACGCCGTTGGGAATCAAGATGATGTCTCGCTCAATAAAGGCTTTGGCTTTCTTGACCACCTCGCTGGCATTGGTTGTGACGGCGCTTGCGTTTTGCAGAGCGTACATCGTGTGCGAGAATCTGGATGGGTCGAAGGTGGCGCGTTCGATGTCGTTGCCGCGGATGGAGACAACACTGGGCACGTTTAAATATTTTCCTGCGTAGGTTGCGGTGAAGCCAGCTTGGGTGAGGAAGTAGGCATGGAGCACATCGAAGGGCTGGCGGTGGTGTTCGGCTACGATGAGTTCAAACCAATCGACCAGTGTGTCATCTACGCGTTTGTGTGCGCCGAAGCGGATGACGCTGACGCCGCTGTGGGTGAGAGTCCGCTGTTCGGAGGGGAGCAGGCTCGAGCTTGGACAGAAGACGCGGACGTTGTGTCCAGCCGAGGTCAACAGGCGCGCGAGGCGTTCCGTCGAGATTGCCAATCCGCCGATGTCCGGTGTATACTTTTCAGAGAGGAGAGCAATATTCATGGCAAATAAATCCGCTTCAGTTGGACAATGTGAGATGATTATTGGTTATCTGGTGCCGCATCGCTGCGACAATCCGTCGCTGGGAACTTGCACGAAATGCGGACGTGGATTTTGTGATGAGCACACCAATCAGACACGTGAGGGGCGGGTGTGTCTGGCATGCCAACAGGGCTTGGATATGCCGGTCGCTTTGCCGATCGCTGCGGCGGCGTTCACTGCCACCGACTTGGATACGTTCAATCGTGCGAGCACGTGGGACGATGATGACCGCGCCGATATGTTCTCTGATCTGAGTTAGCGACCCATGAACTTGCTCCTGATCCATGGTCAGGGTCGCACGACAAATGCCATGCGGCTGTTGGGGGTGCGGTTACAAAGGCGTGGGCATCGCGTACGTTATTTTCGATATTATACAAGGCGGGAAAAATTTTCACAGATCGTGGCGCGGCTGGTCACGACGATTCAAACCTTGCCGCACGATCAACCCTATGCACTGATCGGACATTCGATGGGCGGCTTGCTGGCTCGTGCCAGTTTGCCTGCGTTGACTGCGCACGCACCAGTTCACTTGATCATGCTGGCATCGCCAAGCCGACCGCCGCGTATCGCGCCATTGATGCAGCATAATCCTATCTATCAATATCTGACGAACGACTGCGGTCAAAGAGTGGTCACGCCTGAATTTTACGAAAGCCTGCCAAAACCTGAGATCCCTACGACCATTATCGCCGGAACCGGCGGACCGCGCAGCCGCTGGTTTCCTCTCGCGCCGGAACCGAATGATAGCGTCTTGACTGTGCAAGAGACTCAGTTGGGACCGGAGCAAGCCGTGATCCTGGTGCCAGCCTTGCATACGTTCATTATGAATTCGCGCGAAGCCTTCCAACATATTGATCGAATCTTGCGTCCTTGATGCTCCTGCAGGGCTTAGCCCCGCAGAAAGCGTTAGTAGGGTCCGATCGTTTCCCAGATTTTTTTATTCTCGACAATAAAATCATCACAACGCTGACAGGGCTTGAGCGCGGGCGGATGCATGTTCAAGCGGATCTGGCGATACGCCGCGCCTTCCCAAATTTCTTTGAAGGATTGTTTGCGCACATCACCCAACGGTTTGATCTGTTCGCGCGTCATACAACACACATACACCAAGCCGTTGAAATCAATGAGACTGTGAGTCCACGGTGCATAGCAGGGACGGGTGTTGTAATAGCCGAGGGCGTACCGACCGGCGCGTCCCAACTTGACCTCGGACTCGTCTTTGCCAAAGGGGAACGCATCATCATCTGCGAGCGATACGCCCAACTCATTCGCGCGTTGTTCGATGATCGGCGCGATCTCAGAATTGAATAGTGCGATATCTTTCTTGCGCATCGAGAGATGCTCGCCACAGTGATCATCCACGGGAATCAAGTTGATACCGTCCGCGCCGAGTTGATGTGCCACATCGGGGAGCGTGGCGAGCGTTTCGTAATTGGAACGTCCAACCACGGTGTTGATGCGGACGGTGAGTTTGCCTTTGTGCGCGTACTTGCGGAATAAAGAAACCGCGCGTGTGGTGAGCTTGTACGAACCTTCCACGCCACGGATCTTCTCGTGCATTTTGCGGATGGGTGAATCGATGGAAATGTTCACGCCGCGCAGACCGGCTTCGATCAAGCGCTTGGCTTTGACCTTGTCAATGAGCGTGCCGTTGGTGGTCATCGTCACGCGGATGCCGAGCGCGGTGGCGTGTTCCACCAGGTCGGGCAGTTGCGGGCGCAGCATCGGCTCGCCGCCGGAGAAGTGGATCTTCTTACAGCCCAACTCACCTAACTCGGTGATGATGTCCTTGAAGCGATCCATGGAAATGGGCGGTTCGCGCGTCTCGCGCCAGTGTTTGCACATCTCGCATTTGAGATTGCAACCGTAATTCACTTTGATTTTGACGTAAATGGGTTTATACGCGCGGGCGTTCAATACAGCCTCACGCATTTCTTCTTTTTCGGTCGCTATCTGTTGTAGGTTATACATGGACAACTCTAAAGGGAGCAATTAAGTTGTCTAATTGTAACATCTGTAAATAGATTTATTACTGGTTTGGGGGCGGTTCGTGATTGTGACGATCAACTTTTGCACTCGCTACTTAATCTTCTCAAGGCAACAAAGATGAGATGCTTATCATGGACTCTTTTTGAAAGAGTCTGCGATCAGTTGCTGTAAAACGTTCCGGTCCACATCTGCCAGTTTCTTAATATACAAGCAAACCTTGCCAGTTGTATATTTGCCAAGTTTTTTGAGCAGTGGATTGGTAGAGTTGTCGCCTACCCCAATATAGAGCGTGAGGTTCTGTTTGCGGGGGGAGAAGGCGAGCTGCGGCATATCACCTTCCCGTCCACTTTCATACTTGTAATGATATGAACCAAAGCCGATAATGGCAGGTCCCCACATTTTCGGCTCTTTCTTCGTCACCTGCTGCATGATCTTTATGATCTCAAAGCTATCC
>CAZMQE010000119.1:7739-8929 GCA_964568115.1 uncultured Anaerolinea sp. | reverse complement strand
GAGATCGCGCTGGTTGACCCGTTGCAGCACAATCTGTTGTTCGAACGTTTCTTGAATCCGGGTCGTATCTCGATGCCCGATATTGACTTGGACTTCCGCGATGACCGCCGCGCGGAGATGCTTGAATATTGCACGCGCAAATACGGCAGCGACAAGGTGGCGCAGATCATCACCTTCGGCACGATGGGCACGAAGGCTGCCCTGCGCGATGTGGCGCGCGTGATGGATATTCCCTTGCCGGAAGTGGATCGCGTTGCCAAACTGGTGCCTTTCGTTTCGGGCCGCAACACCACGATGGAAGATGCGCTGGCTGTGCCAGAGTTCAAGAAGTTCTATGACGAACAACCGCATCTGCACGAGTTGATCGATACCGCCGCAAAGATGGAAGGCACGGTCCGCAATGCAGGGACGCATGCCGCCGGTGTGGTGATCTCTGATAAGCCGATCATGGATTACCTGCCGTTGCATCGTCCGACCTCGAACTCTGAAGACACGCCGATCAAGACCGTGACGCAATTTGAAATGGGCATCCTCGATTCGCTCGGCATGCTCAAAGTGGACTTCCTCGGGCTGATCACATTAAGTGTCATGGCAAAAGCCTGTGACTTGATCGAGAAGCGGCATGGCGTCAAATTGGATCTGGATAATATTCCGCTCGATGACCCCAAGTCATTTGAGCTGATGGGCAGCGGACAAACTGCAGGCGTCTTCCAGGTGGAAGGCGGCGGCATGACGCGCTATCTTGTGCAGATGAAGCCCAAGACACTCGATAACATCATCGCTATGGTCGCTTTGTATCGTCCGGGACCGATGGCGTTCATCCCCGATTACATCGCGCGCATGCATGGCGAAGCCGAAGTGGAATATCGCCATCCAAAACTTGAACCGATCTTCAAAGATACGTACGGTATTCCTGTGTATCAGGAACAACTCATGCGCGCCGCCGTGGAACTGGCGGGCTATACACCTTCTGAATCAGATGAATTGCGTAAGGCAATTTCAAAGAAGAAGAAGGAAGATATCGAGAAACATCGCAACAAGTTTGTGAATGGCGCTGTAAAAGAAGGCATGGAAAAAGAGATCGCTGAAGCGATCTATACCGATTGGGAAGAGTTCGCTCGTTACGGTTTCAACAAGAGTCATGCGGCTGATTACGGGGTCATCGCCGTTGAAACTGCCTATCTCAAAGT
>CAZMQE010000119.1:1243-7639 GCA_964568115.1 uncultured Anaerolinea sp. | reverse complement strand
GGCGTCGTCGAAGAGATCACTCTCCCCGAAGTCAACAACGTCGATAAACGCGAGATGCTCAACTGGGAACGTGAACTCATCGGGTTGTATATCTCCGATCATCCGCTCACGCCGTATCAGCAAACCTTCGCGCAGATCGTCAGTTACTTCTCTGGTCAACTCGGCGAGGCACAGCATGAAGAAAAGGTCCGCGTGGCGGGGCTGATCAACGCGGTGCGTCCGTACACTACCAAGACCAACAAGCCGATGGGCTTTGTGACCATGGAAGATATTCAAGGCAACATCGAACTCGTGCTCTTCCCGCGCACGTGGGCGCAATATCGCGAACTGCTGACAGTGGGTCAGATCATTATCGTCGAAGGCAAAGTGGATACGGGCTCCACGCCGCCAAAAATTTTAGTGGATACCGTGCGGACCGAGATCAAAATTCTCGAACCACTTGTGGATGCTGCGCCTCAATCTAAGCCGAAGCCTGGTCCCAATATAGAAGCTTTGACTCAGCCCAAACCTGACAGCCATGTCAAAGACTTCAAGATCCAATCCACGCAGCCGAAATCAAGTTCCGCTCAACCCAAGCCTCAAGTCAATCAAGCGCCTGCCAAGCCGGTGACTTCGCAGCCGGTGAAGCAAGTTGCTGAGAAGAAAGAATCGTACATCGTAGAGCGGGATGCCATCCCGCCCCACGACCAATTCGACGATATGCCGCCGCCGCCCGATAACTTCCCCGAGGATTGGGATACGCAATGGCAGCCTTCGTTTGAAGAAGGGGTGATCGCCTCCAAGCCTGAACCGAAGTTCAAGAAGACTGAAGAGGTCACGCCGCCGCATCCGGTTATCGAAACGGCTCCGGTGATGCCTATCGATGATGAGCAGGATGAAGTGAAGCGCGTAGCGGTAGTCACCTCCCTGAAATCCATGTATGTTCCACTGGCGAAAGAAGAAGATCAAAAACATCCGCCAAAACAGATCACGGTGACCCTGCGCTCAACGGGTGACAAGGAACGTGACAAGCGCCGCATCAAAACGATCTTCGGCACGCTGATCTCCTTCCACGGGCGCGACCGATTCAGTTTTCAGATCTTTGAAAATGGCAATGGACACCTGATCGATTTCCCCAACGACACCACACGCGTCTGCCCCGAAATGCTCGAACGCCTGAAGAAGCTCATGGGTGAAGAAAGCTGGCGCGTGGAAGAGATTACGTTTCAGTAAAAAAGTAGGACGAGATATTATCTCGTCCTACTTTTATCCGACCGGATGCATACTTCTTACAGCATCACATCTCTCGCAATCACTCCGCTGGCACAGCAAAGCCAGCGGATCTTTTTTTATTAATTCCTGGGTTACTTCAAAGATACGTTTGAGTGAAACTGCTTGAACGAAACCAGGACCTACATCCACGCGACGAGTATCGGCTTTGAGATAAGGTTCGATCGCATTGAAACCAGATGAGTCGCCAGGGAAGCCGGGGCATTCCACGATGCGATCTCCATGGATCGCCCAGCGGATAAATTGTTTGCGCCCGGCAAGTTTTTCGGCGTAATGAATACTGGTGTTGACAGAGTGATCCACGTTGATCAAAACCACCCAGCCATCCGCCTCTGCCAATGTGCCAATGGGGGCGAGGGGTTCAGCCAGTGTTTGCGTAATGAGAAATTCATCCGCACGGATGCCTGTAAAGGAAAGGATGGGGTGATTCGTCCGCGTGGCGAAGGGACGGATTTGAAGCGTTTCAGCGAGGATGCCGATCATCGGATCGACGCGCATATTCAGCGAGAAGGACTGCGCCATTTTGTTGAGGTCTCTTTCGCTCCCGTAGGTGATGCCATTATCCGGCGGTCCCACCTCAGGCGTGACCATTGTCTTATAGGTGAAAGCGGGCATCATTACGCTTTTGAACGAGGAGAGCATGGCGCGCAGCACAGCATCCACACCGCTTTTGATATATCCGAATGGTCGGAGCGCAGCATGCACGATGACGGGCTTATCCGCCAGATCGAGATCTTCAAATGCAAATTTAAGTTCAGAATAATCCAACGAGTCTATTTCCCTTTCCATTCGGGTTTGCGTTTTTCGACGAAGGCTTGCATGCCTTCCTTTTGATCTTCAGAGGCGAACAGGTTGTAGAACACCTGCTTCTCTTCGGCGAGTCCATCCGCGAGGAAGGATTCATACGAGTGATTGATCATGCGTTTTGCGGCGCGGACAGCCAACGGCGCACGCACAGCGATCTCATCTGCAAGCAGAATGGCCACGTTGAGATAGTCACCAACGGGGACGACGCGATTCACAAGCCCATAGTACAGGGCTTCGTCTGCGGTCAGTGTGCGATTGTTGAGAATTATTTCCATTGCCATGGCTTTGCCCACCGCGCGGACGAGTCTTTGGGTGCCGCCAGCGCCCGGGATGACGCCAATGGTCACTTCGGGCAGACCAAACTTGGCTGAGTCGGAGGCGATGATCATGTCACAGGAAAGCGGCAGTTCGAAACCTGCGCCCAATGACCAGCCAGATACTGCCGCGATGACCGGCTTCTGGATCGTGCGGATCCGACCGTAGATCGCCACGAGATCGGCATCCATCATTTGCAGCGTGTCTTTATCCGCCATCTCTTTGATATCCGCCCCTGCGGCAAAGGCTTTATCACTGCCTGTGATGACCATGGCTCCGATGTTGTCATCCTTGTCAAAGGCTTCCAGCGCGTCCATCACTTCGCGCATGAGCTGACTGTTCAGGGCATTCAACGCCTGTGGACGGTTAAGCGTGATCAACCCCACCTTGCCGCGTGTTTCAACGAGAATGGATGTGTAGTTCATGTTGCCTCCAGATGTATTCAAATTATACGTGAGATTAGCCTTGCTGTATAATCGACCGCACGGAGGTGCGTGTATGATCTTTCCCCAATGGACACTGGGCAATATTATTTTGTATGGGTATCTGGCTTTCCTGACGCTTGCGATCGTGCCGATGGAGTTGCGCGGCATGGCGATGATGGAATATAGCAAGTTCCGTACTTCCAAGGGCATTTCTTCACGGATAGGCATGTTGCTCATTTATGGGTTGCCGCTGCTGGCATTGTTGGCGGGAGCCTCAACTTATCTTACACAACCAGCGCCATATCAAATTGTAGTTTTTGCGGCGTTGTTTGGTCACTTTATAAAACGCACATTGGAAGTTTTGTTCCTGCACAAATATTCAGGACCTATGAATCCCTATACGGCAGTCCTGATCGCATGTTTTTATTCACTCACTGCGTTCCTGCCGGTATATCTTAATCGTCAGCCGCTTATGCAAGAGCCAGATGCACTTGCGTATGTGGGGCTTGTACTTTTTGTTGTTTCTGAGGGGTTGAATTTTCTCCATCATCGAATTCTTAGCAACCTGCGGCGCGATACCATGGAATACGTTGTTCCGCGGGGGGCTTTGTTTGAGTGGGTTGTGTGTCCGCATTTTCTTTTCGAGATCGTGGCATGGTTGGGTTTGTTCCTGCTTTTTCGCCACCTTGCGATGTTTCTATTCTTTGCCTTCATGGCGGCTTATCTTACAGGGCGCAGTGTACGGACCTTAAGATGGTACCGTGAAAAGTTTGCGGATTTTCCGCCTGACCGCAAGGCGATTGTTCCGTTCGTTCTTTAGTTCAAAAATCAATATAGGAGATTATCAATGGCTATTTTGCTCATGTTACATTCGATCGTTCGCTGGTTTATCCTGTTGGTGGCGGTGATCGCCATCGTCAAGTTTGCGTTGGGCTGGTTGCGTGGCGGACAATTCAAAGGTATGGACCGTGGACTCACTGCCGGGTTTAGCGGGTTGATGGATCTACAGGTTACGCTTGGGATCATTTTCTTGTTATGGTCTGGTCTGGGCGCTGGCGCTGGTTTCCCAAGGTTTCGCATCGAACATGGGATCACCATGATCATTGCGGCAGTCGTCGCGCATCTGCCTGCCCGCTGGAAGAATGCGGATGATAAAACCCGTTTCCGCAATAACCTTTTCACGATCATCGCTGCGCTTGTTTTGGTGTTGGTTGGTATTATGTCCCTGCCGGGTGGTTTGACCCGGTAAAGCCAGTGCAGACAATATTTATGCGCGTCCTTGAATATGCTCACTGGCTGGTTCCGTGGTTGATATTGATGCTTGGCATGTATTTGCTGGTCAAATTTGGACGAGGCTATCTGGATAAGAGTATTTTTACTGAGCATGATCAGAAACGTCTCATGATCTTTAGGGTCTTGATGATCGCCCAGTCTGTCACCGGATTAACCTTCTTGGTCTGGAGCGGGCTGACCGCAGGCTTTCCAGCCTATCGTGTCTGGCATGGGCTCATTATGTTTGTGGCTGCAGTGATCCTGCGTCTCTCTGACCTCTGGAAAAATGCGGATGATTCAACTCGTTACCTTAATAACTTTTACGTATTGCTGGCTTCATTTATCGTGATGCTGGTCGGCATTGCGCTCGTGCCTAGCACAACTGGAAGATAGCTCACCCCTATGACAACCCCCGAACAACCTTCTGAAAAATTGGATTTCAAACGGATCCTGCCCATCATCGTCATTGTGCTCGTGGACTTGATCGGGCTGTCCATTATTGTGCCGCTCATGCCGTATTTTGCGGCGCGCTTTAGTGCAACACCGCTGGTCATTGGCATCTTGCAGGCTACCTATCCGCTGATGCAGTTTGTCGGCGCGCCGATCCTGGGTCGCTTATCAGATCGGTTCGGACGCAGACCGATTCTGATCATCAGTCAAATTGGTACGCTGGCTGGATTCATCTTGCTGGGCTTCTCCAACACGCTGTGGTTGTTGTTCCTCTCGCGCATCATTGATGGACTCTCGGGCGCGAACATGTCCACGGCGCAGGCTGCGATCGCTGATAGCACCACCGAAAAGACCCGCACCCAGGGACTGGGTCTGCTCGGCGCGGCGTTTGGCGTGGGCTTCGTTTTAGGTCCCATGATCGCGTATGCTGTGCTGGCACTTTCGCATGGGAATTATCAAGCTGTGGCGCTAACCGCCGCAGCCTTTTCATTTGGGTCGATCGTGCTGACAACATTCTGGTTCCATGAAACACATCAGGCTGATTCGCCCTCGATCAAAACGTTGAAGTCACCTTTCACATTTACCTTGATGCTGGATGCATTGCGCCGCCCCGCAGTGGGTTTCCTGTTGGTGATCATGTTCTTTTATCAGATCGCATTTGGCGGTTACGAACAGCTCTTCTCGTTATTTACGCTGGCGCGGCTGGGCATGAGCGCCACAGATACAGCCGGGCTCTTTGCTTTGGCAGGCGTCTTTATCATCATCGTGCAGGGCGGACTCATTGGACGTTGGTCAAAAATGAAAGGCGATCGTTGGCTCGTTATCCTGGGTGTCTCTACCTTAGCCATTGGCTTGATCGGCACAGCCTCCACGCCGCGCATCCCGGTGCCATGGTACGACCAGGCGAAAGTGGTTGAGGGTTTGGCGGGTCAGAGCGATCTGAATCTTTCCACGCAGAATATCAAAGTGACTTTGCCAGATGAAACCAACAAAGGCTGGTTCGGTATCATCTGGTTGTTGGTGGCAAGTTTCCCGGCGGCATTGGGCGGCGGTGTTCTACACCCAGCCATCAATAGCCTCATCACCAAGTCATCCAATAAGAATGAAGTGGGTGGTATGTTGGGGATCTCAGCCGGGTTTTATAGTGCGGCGAATGCCATCGCTCCGCTCTTTTATGGTTCACTCTTTCAATGGTTTGGCGCGCCCGTCCCATTCTTTGCAGGTGGGGCGATCCTTTTGATCCTCTGGATATATGCTCCCAGAGCGATCCCAATCACAAAAGGTGACAGTCACTTGATAAAGTAACTGCCATCTACAAAGGAGAACACATGAATCTGATCGCGAATATTTTAGTAGTACTGGTTGCTGTTTTACATCTCGGTTTTCTCGCGCTTGAAATGTTCTTCTGGGATCATCCCTTCGGTCGCAAACGCTTTGGGATGACGCCCGAATATTCAAAAGCCTCTGCTTCTCTCGCCGCCAATCAAGGTTTATATAACGGCTTTCTTGCAGCCGGTTTAATTTGGGGGCTGGTCACATCCAATCCGCCCGTGCAGCTCTTCTTTTTGATCTGCGTTCTCGTTGCCGGAATCTATGGCGGCTTAACCACGCGGCGGACGATCCTCTACATCCAAGCTTTGCCAGGTTTGCTCGCGCTCATCACTGTCTATCTCGCGAAATGATCAAACTCGCAGCGCGCGCGGGCATCCTCGGTCCCGCGCTGTTTGGATTCGTCCTCATCACGCTGACGATTCTCAAATATGATTTTCTTTTGACGTTGGGCTGGCATCCGCTCAATGATCCCACTTTCGATTGGCCCAGCGGACTCGCCCTTGGCGCTTCTGGTTGGATCATGACG
>CAZMQE010000119.1:0-1143 GCA_964568115.1 uncultured Anaerolinea sp. | reverse complement strand
CCATGATCCTGCTTGGGTTTGCGTTCCGTCACAGCGGGCAGTGGCGAAGCCTCTCAAACTATACGTGGGGCACCGCTTTATTGGCAGTACCAACCTTCAGCTTGAAAGGAGCCGCGTTCTACATCTTCCTGCTGGCGGTTCTGATCTGGTGTGAGGTGCTTGCCATCCGCTTGCGATCGATGGAAAATTAAGTTGACTTTAAAGGTGAATTTCTGTATAGTATCTATAATCAGTTTTAGAGGAGCGAACAATGGCTGAAGACCAAACCAACCGATCGGCAGCATCTTTGAGCGATGCGCAGGAACTTACCCGCGCCAAAGAGTACTTCAAGGATTATGATGTTTTGCTTAATCCCCCGATCTTTCGTGCCGCCTATTCAGACCGCATGGCATGGATCCTCGCATCCATGTCACATTTGGCTTACGACCGATATGAGGATGACAAGAACCCGAAGCTCCTTGAATTATTTACTGCCAAACTCAAGAGCGGCGGATTTAAATTGCTTGAGATCTATAACTCGCCTGAAACGGATACACAAGCATTTCTGGCAGCCAACGGCGATTATGCCGTTCTGGCTTTTCGAGGGACCGAGGTCACCTCTCGTAAAGATATTATGACCGACGCGAAAGCCAAGCGTATCGTTGATATTGAGGGGCGGGTGCATGGCGGGTTTCGTGCGGCATTTGAGAGTGTCAAACAGAAAATTGAAAAGGGTATTTTGGGATTGGATAATATACCCTTGTATATTACGGGCCATTCGCTGGGCGCGGCGCTTGCCACAGTTGCCACTCAGGAACTTGAGAATAACCCCGATATCAAAGGTCGCATAGCAGCCTGCTACACATATGGCAGCCCGCGGGTTGGCAATACCCAATATGATAAAAATTTCAAAGCCCCAATTTACCGCATGGTGAACACAACCGATATTGTCACCATAGTTCCGCTGTTGGCAATGGGATATGTTCACATTGGCGATGTGCGCTTTTTGGGACGCAAGCCCGGGGATTTCAGTCGGCGTGTCCCGATCTTTTTGCGTTTATTGCTTTTCCTCGCGGGTGTGTTCCGGCTCTTTGGTCCGTGGGTGGGAGACCATGCGATTGTTGAATATCGAAGGAAATTGGCGGCTGTGGCTGAAAAACGAAA
>CAZMQE010000118.1:0-8941 GCA_964568115.1 uncultured Anaerolinea sp. | reverse complement strand
ATGCCATGTATCTGATTCACATACGGTTGGAAGAATTCAATGACCTGACCAATGGTTTCGGCGGGCGTGGTGGTGGGGAAGCGCGCTTCCGCAATTATGTTGTCGGGACCACTGCCCACCGCACAGTTGAACTTTGTCCCACCGCCTTCGATGCCGCCGAATAATTTTTCTGACATGAATGACTCCTCTTTTAGCCTTTGATGCCTGTGAATACCACGCCTTGTGTAAATATCTTTTGAGCGAGGAAGTAAAGAATGATCGGCGGCAGGATCATGATGACTGAAGCTGCCATAATGTAATTTGTGTTGACCGCGTACAAGGCGTTGAAGGTTTGCAGACCGACAGCCAAGGTCCAATGCTCGGGGCTGTGGAGGTAAATCAGTGGTTCGTAGAAATCATTCCACGCATATAAAAAGTGGAAGATCGATACGGATACCAACGCCGGGCGCGCCTGCGGAATGATGATATACATCAACGTTTGCAGAGGCGAGGCGCCATCGATCTTGGCGGCATCATCCAACTCCAGTGGGATGGTCATGAAGAACTGACGGAGCAGAAATACATCGTAGGCATTTGCAAAGAATTGCGGCACGATGAGCGGCAGGAGCGTATCCACCCAGCCGAGTTTGTTGAAGAACACATAGGTGGGGATGAGGCGCACCTGACTGGGCAGCATGATCGTGGAGAGTAACAAGATGAACAGCACGTTCAACCACGGCGCACGGAAGCGGGAAAAGCCATATGCCACCAGCGAACAGGAGAACAACATCCCAGCCATGCCGAGGAAGGTAACCAGCAGGGTGTTGAGCAGAAGCTTGTTGAACTTCATCTGCTTGAGGGCTTCGGGATAATTTTCAAAATGGAATTCAAGATGGCGCAGCTCTTTTTGGTCCGCGATCAGCAATTCAACTGTCTGATCGGGCGTGGCGGGGTCCACGAACAACGCTTTGCCGCCGGGTCTGAATTTGATCAATGCCATTTTGCTGACCTGCCCGTTGATGGTCACTTCATACAGTGGCTCGTCCTGTCCGTTGATGTTGACCGTGTCCGCTGCCATGGGAATGAGCGGCGGCGGACTTTGGCGCAGTTGATTGCGGTCCTTGACCGAGGTGGAGAGTAGATACAGAAATGGGATCATGATGATCGCGGCGCCAGCCGCCAGAAAGAAGGTGGTGACCGATTTCATGATCAAGGATTGCGCCTGAATGCCCGTGAAGCGGCTGGGCGTTGTGGGAGAGTTGTTCGGTGATGTCATGTTATTTACCCTTGATCTGACCTTCATAGTAGACCCAGATCTCTGACGAGCGGAAGATCAATAGGGTCAACCCAAGCACAATGATGAAGAGCACCCACGCCATGGTGGAGGCGTAGCCCATATGAAAATATTTGAAGGCGTTTTGATAGAGATATAAATTGTAGAAGAGCGTCGAGCGGGCGGGACCACCGGAGCCGCCGCTTAACACATACACTTCGGTGAAGTATTGAAAAGTTCCGATCAAGCCCAGCACAAGGTTGTAGAAGATGACCGGTGTGGTCATGGGCAGGGTCACGTACCAGAAGCGCTGCCAGCCGGTGGCGCCATCCACCTTGGCAGCATCATACAGATCGGTGGGTACGCCCTGCAAGCCCGCCAGATAAATGATCACATTCCCGCCGACGCCCCAAAGGCTCATAATGACTAGGGCTGAGATCGCCCATTTGGGATCAGAAAGCCAGCCCGGTCCTTGAATGCCGATCTTTTCCAGCAGCGGGTTAAGAATGCCGAACTTGGGGTCGAAGATCCTTGCCCAGAGCAAAGCCACAGCCACCCCGGCGATCACAGATGGCAGAAAATAAATGGTCCGCCACACGTTGATGCCCTTGATCTTGGAGTTGAGCAGCACTGCGATCATGTAGCTGAAGACCAAACCCAGCGGCAAAGCGATCACCGCAAATTTGAACGTGATCTTGAGCGAATGCCAGAACAGATCGTCATGAAATAAATTGACGTAGTTCGTAATGCCGATCCAGCGCGGCGTATCCACGATGTTGTAATCCGTAAATGAAAAGAACAGGGATGCCAGCATGGGACCGATCGTGAAAATAAGAAAGCCAATGGTCCACGGCGCAATAAATGCATATGCCCACAACGCCTCACGACGTGCCAGGCTCAAATGACGCTTGCCGGGGGATAAGTTCATACGAGATCCTTTGAAAAGAAGTGGCTATCCCAGAGCATTCGATCTGGGATAGCCACACTGTCGTGCTGGTTACTTATGCGTTGCCCAATACTCGTCCAATATTTTTTGGACTTCTGCATTGGAATCAGTTAAAACTTTTTGAGCGTCTTTTTCCTGCCCTGAATACACCAGGGAGAGACCGTTGTTGAGCGCGTCTTCGATCTTGCCCCATTCGGGGATCCATTCCTCGTTGTTGGGTTTATCGAGATAGTCAATGGATTTGAAGATCACATCGTAATCAATGCCGGGATAATCGGTCTTCAGTTGTTCGAGGAACTTGGCTTCCACTGATTTGCGTGCCGGGATACAACCGTAAATGCGGCAAACATCCACAATGATCTCGGGCGAGGTCAACCACTTCATCACTTCCCAGGCTTCCTGCTTGTTCTTCGCATCCTTCGGGATGGTGAAATTGTCTGCGTCGATGCGGGCGATGCGGTTGCCTTTGGGATTAAAGGGCACGGGCGCAATATCGGCTGCAAAGGACAGACCATGCAAACCTTCAGCCATGAACCAGGTGTGGCTGTAGAAGATGCCCGTAGTGCCGGGACCGAACGGATCGACACCGGCTGAGTCGCGGGCAGCTTGCACATCCGACCCGCCGATAAAGTGATCTTTCCAAATGCCATCACTGATCCATTGCAAACCCTGCACCCATTCCGGGTTATCAGCGGTCGCTGTTTTGTAATCGGAGGTGGTGGGGCGCCCTACATTCTCTGCGCCCCAGTTTGCCATCGTACCGCGCATGCCGTCCCATTGATCGTCGTAGCCATATTGAACGATGTTGCTCGGGTCAAAAGCCGGGTCGGTGGCGTTCTTGCCGTTCTTATCCACTGTGAGCTTCATCGCCATCTCACGCAACGCATCCATCGTCCATGATTTGTCGTTGAAGTCATGCGTGGGATAATCCACGCCCGCGGCATCGAACAGATCCTTGTTATAGAATAGGAAGGACGGATATAAGCCCAACGGCAACCCCGTGTTCTTGGTGGGATAGGTGTTTAGCTCAACAGCTGGACCGTAAAAATCGCTGAGGTCGAGGTTGTCAGCTTTGATGTACGGTGTGACATCTTCCCAGGTATCAAAGAATTCAGCCACCGTGGCGACGCCGTTCGGTCCCACCAATTGGGGCGCATTGCCACCCGAAAGCATTGCCAAATAACGTGTGGCATACTCATCATGCGGCACGATCAAAAATTCGATCTCAATCTTGTCGTGTGTGGAGTTGTATTTTTCAGCCAGCTTATTTTGCGCTTCCACCTGGTCAGGGTCGGTGCCGGTGCCCATGCCCACGAAGATCACGACTTTCACTTTTTCAGCGGGTGCTTGTGTGGCTGCTCCGCCGCCTCCGCAGGCTGCCAGGAGCATCGAAGCCATTGCAAACAGCGCGAGCAATTTGAATAATTTGTTTTTCATCGGTTCCTCCAAAATGGTTTGAATGAATTGAGAACGATCCTCGCTGAGATGATTAGCTTTGCTTGATCTACCTCCTTATGGCTGAAAGGATTCCATCGGGTGCTTGATTGGATTCGTAGGATTCACATCCGCATGATTCACGGATGATCAATTCAGTGCGCATCAGAGTCAAAGCCTGAGCCTGCTCACCGTTCATCAGCCTTGCCAGCTGGCGGACAGCTTCTCTACCTACTTCTTCGATCGGCGCGCGGACCGTTGTCAGCGCGGGGGAGAGGTAACGGGCGAAGGGCACGTCATCGAAACCGACCACAGCCACATCTTGAGGAACGAGGCGTCCGGCTAGTTTGAGCGCGCGGAAGACCCCCGCGGCGGCATCATCGTCACCGGCGAAGACAGCGTCAAAGTCAATCCCATCTGACAGCATTTGCTGCATGGATGTGAATGCTTCTTCATCATCGAAGCCGCCTGAGGCAATGAGTGCGGAGTCAAATGGAATGTTATGAGCTTCAAGTGCTTCACGATACCCGCGTTCGCGCCAGTGCGAATCTTCGTGACCGGTGGGTCCCTGTAAAAAAACGATTCGGCGCCGGTCATGGATCTCGATCAGATGATTGATGAGTATGACGGCACCGTCTTTGTTTTCGATCGTGATGACCGGGATGTTGAGGGTATCGGGCGGGGTTTGGTGGAGCAAGACAACCGGGAAATTGAGGCGATGCAAGCGGGCAAGCTGACGTTCATCCAGGCTGTTGGTGAACACGAGCAGTCCATCTGTGTTATGTTCGCCCAAGGGACTGTTATGATGCGGGTTCGAGAGAGTGGCATGCATCGAGTGGATGAGCAGGTCGTAATCGATCTCATGCGCTTCTGATTCAATGCCGCGCAACATGGGTGAGAAAAATGCGCCGCTGATCTCAGGCAGGATGAGCCCGATAGTGTTCGTCTTCTTGCTGGCGAGGACACGCGCAGCGGTACGTGGCACGAATTGAAGTTCATCCATCGCGAGGCGCACGCGTTCTGCTTTTTCAGCCTGCACAGGGACAGTGCCGTTGAGCACGCGGCTGACAGTGGCAATCGAAACCCCGGCGTGTTCGGCTACATCTGCGATCGTGGGTGCGTGGTTCTTGGAATGCATGTAGGGTGGAATTCCTGAAAACGCTTTCAGAAAACGTTTTCAGAGTATACAGAGATTCAATATAAGAGTCAATAAATGAATGTCATGGATTTATGTTTGCTTTGCTTTGTCACTGAGACCTTCTAGAAGTTCACGATAAACTCGGCGAAGAGTGACATTATGGCTTTTAAAAGTAGCTTGAGAGTTTTATAGGTTTGAAGCGTGGTCTTAACGCGAATTACGCAAAACGGGCGAATTTCGCGAAACAAATTAAAAATTCGCGGCTTTGGCTTTATTTGTGAAATTCGCGTTAGAGATTTTCGGACTTTGAGAAATCTATGAGGTGACATGAACGAGATTGAGTGAAAGTTCTAAATCCAGTAAAATGAGTTCCATGCATTCCAACATCACCTCTCGATTTTTGTTTTCAGTGATTTGCATTCTTCTAGTCACTTCATGTGCGGCTCCAACTTCTTTGCCGGTGGCGCCGACAGAAACAATACTTCCTGCAACAGTGGCTCCGCCGACTGAGACAGCATTCCCTACAGATACACCCGCGCCCACGGCAACACCACAACCGGCGTTGGCGCGTCCGCAGTATGGGATCGATCTGCAGTTCAATTTCACGACGAAGATCGCAACGGTGAACCAAACCATCACCTATCCCAATTGGACCGGCGAAACACTGAACGATCTTTTGCTGGCAGTTTTGCCCAATTTATGGAGCGGCGGGTTTACGCTTAAGTCGCTTGCGATCGATAATCAACCCGTCACTAATTACACGTTGGACGGTCATAAGTTGGATGTACAGTTACCGCAGCCTTTATTGCCGGGTGGCATCGTTACAGTGACGATGAGTTATGGGTTGGTTCTGCCGCAGATGTCTGGTTATAGCAATGCACAGGATGTCCGTCCGCAGATCTATGGGTATACGGAGAGGCAAACCAATTTTGTGGATTGGTATCCGTTCGTTGTGCCTTATCAAACGGGTGAGGGCTGGTTGTTATATAACCCCTGGTATTACGGCGAGCATCTGGTATATGACATGGCAGACTTCGATGTGTTGATCACATTCACAGATGGTGCTGCGCCGCAGATCGCATCGTCAGGTGCGGAAACTGATTCAGGAAAGAGTGGCAGCCGTCGGTATGTGTTGGAAGCGGGGCGCACGTTTGCCCTGTCCATGAGTTTGTATTACAAGATCGCCCAGCAGCAAGTCGGCGATGTGACGGTCTATAGTTATTACTTTACATATTACGATGTGCCCGGCATAGCTTTGTTGCAAACCACCATTGAGGCGATGCAGGTGTTTAACGAGAAGTTCGGACCCTACCACCACAAGACGCTGACTGCTGTGCAGGGCGATTTCAACGATGGCATGGAGTTTTCGGGTTTCTATTTTATTAGCCGTTCTTACTTTGATCTGTATACCAAGGATCCCACGCCGAAGAATTATCTGGTGATCATCGCGGCACATGAGACGGCGCATCAATGGTGGTTCGATAGCGTGGCAAATAACCAGGCGCTCGAGCCGTGGCTGGATGAAGCGCTCGCAACGTATAGCGAGCGGATCTATTATGAGACGGTTCGTCCTGACCTGGTGCGGTGGTGGTGGGATTATCGTTATTTTGAATTTGAGAAACCGGGCTTTGTGGATACGTCCATTTATGATGTCGGCGGTTTACGCCCGTATTGGGATACGGTCTATTTCACCGGTGCGCGTTTTCTGGAAGACTTGCGCGGACGCGTTGGCGATGAGATCTTCTTCGCTTTCCTCAAAGATTATTACACCCAATTCGAAGGCAAGCGCGCCACATCCGCGGATTTCTTCCGCGTGCTGCGTGAACATACCGCCGCCGATATTTCAGATCTGATGACGAAGTATTTCAAGAATATATATTGAGATTAAATTTAATTTTCAAGCATTAAACCATTCGAGCGCCCAGGTTATTCTGGGCGCTCGAATTTTGTGTGATTATAAAAGGTGCTTATCTTGCCAGCATCTTTGCCATTTCATAATAAGCCAATGCGGCGGGACGGGTGTGACTCGTTACTTCAGCCAGGGGCACAGGCGTTAGTCCCATGCCCTGCAAGCCCACCATCACATTGCTTTCGTTGTTGAGCAATAGCTCCACGGCCTTATTACCCATGCGGGAGGCTAAGAGCCGATCGAAAGCGGTAGGACGACCGCCGCGCTGAATATGACCGAGAATGGTCACGCGCGTATGAAAGCCTACATCCATTTCATCGAGCATGCGTGATAGGTCAGTGGTGTGGATGTTGGCGCCTTCAGCCACGAGGACGATGGCATGGTTCTTGCCGCGCAGGTAGGCATCCTCAACGGCGTGGGCAACTTCTTCCACCGTGCTGTTTACTTCAGGCATTAAGACCAGTTCAGCACCGCACACGATGCCTGCCATCACAGCGAGATAACCGGAGTTGCGTCCCATCGTTTCGATGAGAAAGGCTCGGCTGTGGGATGATGCGGTGTCACGCAATTTATCCACGGCTTCCATGATCGTATTGAGGGCTGTGTCCACGCCGATCGCCATGTCGCTGCCCCAAATATCATTGTCAATGCTGGCAGGGATGCCGATGACTTTGATGCCTTGCGCGGTCAGTGCCTGGGCGCCGCGCAGGGACCCATCGCCGCCGATGACGATCAAGCCATCCATTTGAGCTGCGTTCATGCGTCGAATAGCCTCGCGCTGCCCCTTGGGATCTTTGAAGCGTTCACTGCGTCGTGTTTGCAGGATCGTTCCACCGCGTTGCAAGATGCCGCCGACATCGCGCGCGCCCATCGAACGGAACTCGCCGTTCACCAGACCTTCATAGCCGTTGGCAATTCCCAACACCTTGGCGTCCTTTGCCATGGCTGAGCGAACAACAGCGCGAATGGCTGCATTCATTCCGGGGGCATCACCGCCAGAAGTAAGGACCCCTATCGTAAATGGTTTTGCGTTCATTAAATATAAATCATCCAATCCTGAAATTTTGCAGGCGCAATTGTACCCTAAACGAAATCCCCCACGCTGCCGGGAAAGTTGTAAAATATCAATAATGAAGGATCATTCCAAGCGCACATGGAGGTCAAAATGACTAATACAAAAGGTGTGATCGGCATTCTAACAGGTGGGGGGGATGTCCCTGGACTCAACCCCGCAATTCGCGCAGTGACAATTCGCGCAACGCGCGAAGGTTATAAGGTCATTGGTATTCGTAGGGGGTGGGCGGGGTTGGTAGATCTTGTGCGGGATAAGGATGCGGACAACAGTAACAATTACCAGGTCCTGACTGAAGAGATCGTCAATAAAGCGGGGCGCACAGGCGGCACGTTCCTGCATACCTCGCGGACGAATCCCAGCAAGCTCAAACAGGATCGTATGCCTGCGCATCTCAAGGAAAAATACACTGCCAATGTCAACGATATCACCGAAGAAGTATTGAAGAACCTTGATTTTCTGGGCATTGACACATTGGTCCCGATTGGCGGCGATGATACGTTGAGTTACGGCGTCCGCATGTATCAGGAGGGCGTGAAGGTCGTTGCCATTCCCAAGACCATGGATAATGACGTGCCGGGTACAGATTACTGCATCGGCTTTAGCACCTGTGTTACGCGGACCATTGAACTCGCGAACGGTTTGCGGACTGTGGCGGGCTCGCATGAACGTTTGATGGTGTTGGAAGTGTTTGGACGCTATGCCGGTTTTACGGCCATGCTCCCGACCATGGCTGGGGCATCGCATCGGTGTGTGATCCCTGAGTTCAAATTCAACATCGAGCGACTCGCGGAATTGTTAATGAATGATCGCAGACTGAATCCGAGCCATTATTCAGTGGTGTTGATCTCTGAAGGCGCGATGTTCGAAGGTGGCGAGATGATCTTTGCGGATAAAACCACGGACGCATTCGGTCATGCCAAACTGGGTGGTATCGGTGACCTGGTCTCTGCCCAGCTCAAAGATATGACCGCCAAACACAACAATGGTCGTTCTGTGGATGTTGTGAATCAGAAGCTGGGCTATCTTGTCCGTTGCGGCGACCCGGATGCGATCGATTCGATCGTGCCAATGGCATATGGCAACCTGGCGCTTGACCTGATCCTCAAACGCATGCATGGACGACTGGTCGTGCTCAAGAACGGACGCTACGACAACATCCCGATCGATATTGTCACCAGCACGAAGAA
>CAZMQE010000117.1:4173-8945 GCA_964568115.1 uncultured Anaerolinea sp. | reverse complement strand
AGACCGATAAGATCGTCGGGTTGTCGGTCGGCGCGGATGATTACGTGACGAAGCCGTTCAGTCCGCGCGAGTTGGTGGCACGAGTCAAGGCAGCACTAAGGCGCATCAAAACAGGAACAGGTTCAGGCGTTGAGAGAAGCGTGCTCTCGTTCAAGCATGTCCTCATCGATGTCAACGCACATACTGTCAGCGTGGATGATGTCCCCGTCGAATTGACCTCCATTGAGTTTGATCTGTTGCGCGCGCTGGCTGAAAATCGCGGACGCGTACTCTCACGCGAACAACTGCTTGAAAAGATTTGGGGGGCTGAATATTTTGGTGAGATGCGCGTGGTGGATGTGCATCTCGGGCACGTGCGCCAGAAACTCGGCAACGAAGCCTTGATCGCCACGGTGCGCGGCGTAGGCTATCGTTTTGAAGATGAGCCACTCTAGAAAGTAACACTATGAAATATATACGTGAACGCCTCGGTGCAAAATTATTTCTCGCCAATCTCATCGTTATTCTGATCGGCGTCATCATTCTCGCCATCACAATTCAGATCACGATTCCTGCCGCGTTCAATCGACACATGGGCATGATGACAACCACCGGAATGGGAATGATGGGGCAGGGACAGGGGCAAGGTCAGGGGTATGGACGAACGTTGTTCGAAAATTTTCGCGCCAGCATGTTCGAATCGTTGGGCTATGCAGTCACTGCCTCTGTGCTCGCAGCACTGCTGGTCAGCTTTTTTTTGAGTCGTCGCATTGTTGCGCCCATTCGCACACTGACCGATGCCTCGCAGCACATCGCTGAGGGGCAATACGCTGAACGTGTGCAAGTCAATGGTTCAGATGAGATCGCGCAACTCGCGGCGCGCTTCAATCAAATGGCGACACAGCTCGAACAGGTCGAGTCGATGCGCCGTCAATTGATCGGCGATGTCACGCACGAACTGCGCACGCCGCTTACTTCCATCAAGGGTTATATGGAGGGATTGGTTGATGGTGTGCTGCCATCCACGCCCGAAACCTTCGATCAGATCCATCGTGAGGCAGATCGGCTCTCGCGTTTGGTGGATGACTTGCAAGAACTGAGTCGTGTGGAAGCCAAAGCCTATTCATTGGATATCCACCCCATGACCGTTTCCAATCTTGTGCAGACTACGGTTAAACGCCTCGCACCCCAAGCGAGGGACAAGCACATCATACTTCACCCCAACCTGCCCGCTGACCTGCCGCCCCTCCAAGCTGACGAAGACCGCATCACGCAAGTGTTGGTCAACCTCGTAGCCAATGCGATCCAATATACTCCTGTGGGAGGCAACGTGTCCATCACTGCCGCACGTCAGGCAGATGAGATCCAGATTTCAGTGAAAGATACCGGCGTTGGCATTCCGCCTGAACATCTCGCGAATCTTTTCACCCGTTTCTATCGCGTGGACAAGTCCCGTTCGCGCAATGCAGGCGGCGGCTCGGGCATCGGTTTGACGATCGCCAAGCATCTTGTCGAAGCCCACGGCGGACGCATCTGGGCAGAGTCAAAGGGTGAAGGTCAGGGCAGCACCTTTACTTTCAGCTTGAAAGTCGGCAAATAAACGTGCAACTTTTTTCTCCGGTGTGCATCTAAATAACTACAAATCATTTCAGTATGTCACCCTCCCGAAGGACATCGGGACGATGTGAGCGGCAGCGAAGGGTCTCTACCTTGAAAGTACGAGACTCTCACCTGCACTTGCGCCAGGTGCAAGTGTCGGTCGCAAAGAACGCTCCCTCAGAGTGACATTGTATTTCGGAGAAAACCATGAGCTTATTATCGTCCCTATTTGGACCACCCCTGCCTTCACTGAACGCCCTGGAATTGAGCGAAAAACTTAAGAACGCAAAACGTCCGCTGGTCCTTGATGTGCGCCAGCCGGAGGAATATCGCACAGGTCATATCATCGGAGCAAAACTGATCCCGTTGGGAGAGTTGGGTCAGCGGTTGAAGGAATTACCCAAGGACAAGGAAATCGTCTGCGTATGCGCTTCGGGGAGTCGCAGTCGGTCTGCAACGAAGTTGCTCATCCGCGAGGGCTATAACGCTTTCGATATGAGCGGCGGCATGATGATGTGGTCGCGCGCAAAGCTCACCATGAAAACCGGCGGCTAAATAGTCAGTCGAAGATTTTAGATATGCGCCTGGCTTTTCGGGGGCTTAGCCCCCGAAAGAGCAGAGACAAAACAAAACTCCGAAGTTTATGGCTTCGGAGTTTTTGATTTCCAGCTAGGCTTCCACGATTTCGATCGTGTGTGTGATCTCGACCGCATCGCGCAGGGTGGCGTAGACCGAGCAATACTTCTCTTCGCTGATCTGGATCGCCTTGCTGACCTTTTCCAGGTCAATGCCTTTCCCGATGGCTTGATAATGGATATGGATCTTGCGGAAACGCCAGGGCGGGGTGTCATCCTGTGTGCTTTCAGCGGTCACCCTCAGTTCATGCAGGTCCTGTCGCTGTTTGTTGAGGATTTCAACCACATCATAGGATGAGCATCCGATCAGCGCCATGGACATGAGGTCTGATGGTTTGACGCCCTTCGGCTTTTTCATAACGATCTGGTGGTTATCGTTATCACTCAGGATGAATTGCTGTTCGGGATTCCAATGGAGATGTACGGTGTCAGTTGCCATGTTAACGGGGTTGTCCTTTTAAGTTTGCGGGGAGCAAAGGCTCAGGATTTTTGATTCAGGTAATCGTCCAGATTGAGGCGTTTGAAGAGGCGTTCGCGCACATCCTCGGGGACGTCCAGTTTTTCAATGGGCGCATGCACGAGATCGATCGTCCGCCTGGTGGTGTTCAAGACCACGCGGCAGTTGTCACAACCCGCGAGATGCTTTTCGAGTTCCTGGCAAAGTTCGGGGTTGAGTTCACCGTCAATATATAAAGACAGCGAAAACAATAATTCTTCACAATTCGTGTGGGCATGGTCAGTCATTTTTCTCACTCCTCACGGATAAAGCGCTCGCCATAATAGGTGGACAGTTGTTCGCGCAACAACATCCGGGCTCGCAGTAAACGGGTCTTGACGTTGGTCTCGGTCAGGTTCAATGAATCGGCAGTTTCTTTGATCGATAAGCCTTCGACATCGCGTAACACAAAAACAATACGCATGGATTCGGGCAGAGTCTGGATCGCTGAATCAAGATACTTTTGGCTTTCGCCTGAAAGCAATTCGTTTTCAGGCAGCGCGCTCCAATCTACAAATTGAGTTGGCAGCAGATCTTCATCATTGTCGCCAGCCTGAGCATCCTCACTTCGCTCGATATTAACTTCCGGCTTCTTCTTGCGGATGAGCATCAGCGCTTCATTCGCAGCAATGCGGTAGATCCACGTCGAAAGGCTGGAACGTCCCTCGAACGTTGAGAGGTGCGTCAACACATTGAGGAACGTGTTCTGTAGAACATCTTCAGCATCTTGAGGCGTGCCGAGCATCCGCAAGCCGAGACGGTAGATCGGGCTGGAGTATGCGTCCACAAGGCGGGCAAATTCTGCCCGGTCTCCGGCGATGAGCGCTTCCAGCGAAATTTCGAGTGACATTGTCTTATTCATTAGATGCAATCCAACTAAAAAAGTTGCAAGCCCAATATACAAATTAATAGACGGAACCTGCAACTTTTATTGTACTTGCGCATCCAAAGGGTGTAAACAATAAATTACACTTTCCTGCAAGGAGTATTACACATGGATATGATCATTGACTTCCCCGGGGGCTCACGCGTAGACGCACATTTTCGCGGTCACACGGTTGCGACCGACCAACCGACCGTTGACTCGGCACCGATGCCTTTTGAGATCTTCCTGGCATCCATTGGAACCTGCGCAGGCATTTATGTTCTGGGTTTCTGCAAACAGCGCAACCTGCCCACCGAAGGCATCCGCATCGTTCAACGCAATCATGCTGCATCCAACGGCATGGTGCAAAAAATTGACCTTGAGATCCAGGTCCCGCCCGCTTTCCCCACACAATATTATGACGCGTTGGTCCGTTCGGCAGAATTGTGCAAAGTAAAGAAGACTCTCGAAAACCCACCCAGCTTTGAAGTGACCACTACCAAAGTTGAAATGGCGTAAGTAAATAGGAATTAATAAAATAATGGAAAAAGTTCTCAACGACCAGATCACGAAACAGATTACTGAAGCCTTTGCTGAAGTAAAGGAACCTGTGCAAGTGTTGTTTTTCGGCTCGAAAGATCATTGCGAATACTGCAACGATACCCAACAACTCCTCGAAGAAGTGACCGCGCTCAACGCTAAACTTGGGTTGAGTGTGTACGATGTGCAGGAGCATCAGGATATTGCCAACAAGTTCAATGTCACGAACGCGCCGGGCATCGTCATTGCCGCAAAAGACGGTACTGAGATCACAAATCTGGGCATCCAATTTTCAGGGATTCCCTCCGGTCATGAATTTAGTACACTGATCAATGACATTGTGATCGTATCCAAGCGCGAATCTGGACTCAATGAAAAGACCCGTGAGTTCCTAAAGAATCTCGACAAACCGTTGCACTTGCAAGTGTTCGTCACACCGACCTGCCCGTACTGTCCGCGTGCGGTGTTGCTTGCGCATCAAATGGCGATGGAAAATCCGCAGATGATCCGTGCCGAAGGCGTGGAAGCAACCGAGTTCCCCGAACTGGCGAACCGCTTCAACGTCCGCGGTGTGCCGCAGACCGTGATCAATTCCGGTGCCGGGTCAGTGGTCGGTGCGGTGCCGGAACAAAATCTGCTCGCTGAGATCATGCGTGCG
>CAZMQE010000117.1:0-4073 GCA_964568115.1 uncultured Anaerolinea sp. | reverse complement strand
TGTCCGCTTATTACAATGAGCATAACGCTGAAGGCTTTACGATCATTGCCATCGAAGCGGGCGATGAAAAAACGGCGGTATCTGAATTTGCACAAAGCTATAATTTAAAGTTCCAGGTTTGGTTGGACCCAAACGGCGCAGCCTTGAAAGCGTTCGGCAATGGAAGCCTGCCGAACTCATACGTGATTGACCGCTCAGGAACTGTCCGCTATGCATGGACAGGCGAGATCAACCAAGCCATGCTCGAGAAATATGTCACACCGTTGCTTACAGAGTGACACTTACACAATGAATTGATAATCATAACCGGACAGGCAAATTGCCTGTCCGGTTTGGTTTTACAGGTCGGTACTTATGTCCGTCACTACGATTGGAAAGGCGGGTTATAAATAGAAACAGGAGTGAGAAGAAAAATTATGAATTCGCGTGATCTTTTACGGGTAGCTAGTCGTACGTTTGCGATCGGGATCGAACGCCTGCCGGGGGTCTTGTGTGAAGCGACTACAGTCGCCTATTTATTACTTAGAGTTTCGGATTACTTTGAAGATAATGAAGAAATGAACAGCGAAGAAAAGGTCGGTCTGCTCAATTTGTGGGTCAATGTTTTGAGAGCTGAAGCTGGTATCGACGAGTTAACCGCTACATTCACCATCACAGATACCAGCAATCCCGATGCGATCGTGGCGCAACACGCCAAAGATATTCTGCTGCATCTACGTTCCCTGCCAGAACAGGTTCAGGAGATCATCATTCTGCATGTGATCCATAGCACGCAGGGCATGGCGCGCTGGACAAAGCAGGGACCCAAAGTGGACAATGAAAAAGACCTGGATGATTACATGTTCGAAGTGGCAGGGCGCGTGGGCTATTTAGTCACGCAACTCTTCGCGTGGTATTCCCTGAACATTCGCCGCAAGGAAAAAGAGATCATGCCGCTGGCACGTGAGTTCGGGCTGGGGTTGCAAACCGTCAATGTGATTAGAGGCTTGCGTGAGGATTTTGAACGCGGCTGGATCTACGTGCCGAAGAATTTTCTAACACGCATCGGCATTTCGCAGGAACAACTCTTTGACCCCGAACATCGTCAGCAGGCATTGGAAGTGTTGGATATGATGACCGATAAAGCGGAACGGCATCTTAAGCAGGCGTTGCAATATGTGAAGTCACTGCCCTGGTGGCAGCATGGGATTCGACTGGGCTGTATCTTCCCATTGATGTTCGCGATCCGCACCCTGGCGATCAGCCGTCGCAATGCCATGGTGTTCGAGAGTGAAGCCAAGATCACGCGCGCGGAAGTAAAACAGATCGTGATGCAGGCAACCCTGTGGGGTTGGTCTAATGCGTGGCTGGATCGTTATTGTAAGAAGTTGAATGTGGTGACTGAAAAGCAGGTGGACCCAGTCAGTTGAATCTCTTGACATAATTCAGTCGCTGAATTATGATTATAGTCAATAAAGTCTATTGGAGCGCTAGGAGTTATAGACAAAAGCATGCGACTTTCAAAACGCGGTGAGTACGGACTACGAGCAATGATCGCCTTGGCGGAACCCGCTGAAAAAAGCGACGCACCCCAGATGATGCAGATCAAGGAGATCTCGCAACGCGAACAGATCTCCCCCAAGTTCCTCGAGCAGATCCTGTTGACGCTCAAGAACGCGGGCATGTTGCACAGCAAGATGGGCGTCGGCGGCGGGTATTACCTGGCCAGGTCAGCCAAAGAGATCACCCTCGGTCAGATCTTCCGTGTCTTGGACGGTCCAGTAGCTCCGATCAAATGCGTGAGCCAGATGGCGTATGAGCCGTGTGGCTGCCCCGATGAAGAGACTTGCGGTTTGCGCCTGGCAATGGGCGATGTGCGCAATGCCATTGCCGATATTTTGGATAACACCAGCCTGGCTGATGTGACCAAACGTCAGAGCGCCGTCCGTAAGAAGCTCGGCAAATAAGATAATAAACTGCGTGCGGGGGAACGCATTTTTATTTGCCTCAAAAGTATACTAGTACTATAGACTTTATAATATATAAACTATTAGGAGCTGAATATGAGAAAACAAACTTTAACCTGGTTGTTCGTTCTTTTGATAGCGGCGGTAACCCTGTCAGCTTGTGGAACTGCCACGCCCGCCGAATCAACTGTCCCTGAGTCCGAGGCGGGTTCTCCATCCACAACTGAACTCAGCGGAACCATCTCTGTCTCCGGCGCGTTCGCCCTCTACCCCATGATGACCGTCTGGGCTGAAGAGTTCACCAAGCTGCACCCTGATGTTCAATTCGACGTGCAAGGCGGCGGCGCCGGTAAAGGCATGACCGATACGATCGCCAAAGCAGTCGACATCGGCATGATCTCCCGCTCCATCAAGGATGAAGAAACCGCGCAAGGCATCTTCTGGGTTTCTGTCACCAAGGATGCGGTCTTCCCGATCATCAATGCAGAAAACCCGGTTGCCGCGCAAATTCTCGAAAAGGGCATCACGCAGGAGATCTTCAACAAAATTTACATCACCGAAGAGATCAAGACCTGGGGTGAAGTGGTCGGTGACCCGACCATCACGGACGAGATCCATGTCTTCACCCGTTCTGATGCCTCAGGCGCTGCAGATCAGTGGGCAAAGTTCGCCGGGGGCAAAGCCCAGGAAGATCTCAAGGGCGTTGGAGTGAATGGTGAGCCTGCTATTTTAGGCGAGATCATCAAGGATCCATTTGCAATCGGCTATGGTAACTTGAACAGCATCTTTGATCTATCCAGCGGCGCGCTCGTTCCCGGTGTGGTCATCCCGCCCATTGATATTGACGAAAACGGCAAGGCTGATGCCGTTGAAATTTATAAAGTGAAGGAGGATGCGTTCGGCGCAGTTGCAAACGGAACTTATCCCTCACCGCCCGCCCGTTTTGAAAACCTTGCCACGCTCGGCAAGCCTGAAGGTTTGACCCTGGCATTCATCGAATGGATCTTGACGGACGGTCAGCAATATCTTGAGCAGGCAGGTTTTGTGCCGCTCACGCCTGAGCAACAAGCCGAGTCGCTTGATAAGCTAAAATGAGTCGCTTTATTTCCAATCTCAACGATCAAACAGAAGGCCGGCACCCCCGGCCTTCTGCCACGCTTCGCACCCGTCAGGACAATACGGCGCGGCGTGCATTTTTTGTTTTTACGTTACTGCCGGTCCTGCTGATCCTGTTCGTCACAGGCGCGCTATTGGTGCGCGCCTGGCCGATCATCAGCGCATATGGCTTGTCTGACCTGATCTTTGGTGAAGTCTGGAAACCCAACAACGGACAATTCGGCTTCTGGCCCTTTATCCTTGGCACGTTTTGGGTCACCGCCGTTGGCGTAATTCTCGCCGTGCCCGCGTGTTTACTGGCATCGATCTACCTTGCGGAATACGCCCATGCCCGCACACGTTCATTCGCCAAACCCATCCTGGATCTATTAGCCGCCATCCCGCCCGTGGTCTACGGCGTATGGGGCTTGGTCGCCATCGTCCCTTTTGTGGATGACGTGCTCGCGCCTCTTTCCGACCGATGGCTGGGTTCTGTTTCGACGGGGCTCAACACAAGTGTTTCGATCTTCAGTGTCAACCAGCCGACAGGGTTTAACGTCCTTTCCGCCGGCATTGTGCTGGCGGTGATGATCGCCCCATTGATCATTTCGGTCATGTTTGAGATCTTCTCCACGGTTCCAAATGATCTGCGTCACGCCTCGCTCGCAGTCGGCGCAACCCAATGGCAGACGATCCGCAACATTGTCCTGCCGCAGGTTGGACCGGGCATCCTTGCCGCCGTCGTGCTTGGGGCGTCACGTGCGCTGGGCGAGACCATCGCCGTGTTGATGGTGGTCGGCAACATCCCACAGATCCCAACCTCGATCTTTGATTCAGCCTATCCGCTCCCGGCTTTGATCGCCAACAACTACGGTGAGATGATGTCCATCCCCTTATATGATGCAGCCCTGCTAAGTGCCGCACTCGTTTTATTGGTAGTCATCCTGCTCTTTAACATCCTGTCCCTGATCGTGCTTCGACGAATGCTGAGGAAAAAATGAGTTTCTTACAGAAAAAACACTGGCAAAGACG
>CAZMQE010000116.1:0-8992 GCA_964568115.1 uncultured Anaerolinea sp. | reverse complement strand
GGGATCAGGAATTCGCCCAGAAAGAACATGAGCACCCAGAACAAAGGCAAAATGGACAGGAATACGAGTATGGAGCGTTCCTGTTGGCGGGTCACCGCAATCAGGGCGATGATTCCGCCAGCCAGCCCACAGATGAAACCGAGCCAGGCGCCGCCGGGTAGAAGGCTCCAGGCAAGAATAAGTATTATGCTTGCCAATGCCAGCCCAACTGACCACCAGCCGTATCGGGTGCGTGGTAACCCAAAGAAGTGACTTGAAGTGGTTTTCATGGTTATACCTCCAAGCGGAGGGTAACATGCAAGCCTACAGATTTCAAGTGAGGATTACACCCGCCTCAGCCTGTGATCAAATGGTTCGGTAAATGATCGGTGCGGTTCAGGTAACAAATGGCAACCTCTTCCCCGTAAACTGAGATACGGCTGATCGAACAATTACTGAGCATGAACCACGAGTTGAGTCCGTTGGAGGCTTGGCGCCAGGGCAGGTTGAGGATGGCACACATCAAGTGCATGAAGAATCCGCCGTGGCTGACGAAAGCGACGCGCGCTTCAGGTTGCCCTTCTTTATCTCCGTGACGTGCAAGTAATTCCGCCCAAACGCGTTGTGCACGTAGCTGACATGCCTCCTCGGATTCTTGCGGACGTTCCCGCCACCAACCCGCGCCATCCAAATTGGCAGGCAGTGTCAACTCAGGGATATTCGCCTCAAACCATGACCTGGGCTTGCCCGGCAATCCGATCAGCTTTGTCTCCCCGTCACGCCCAAAGATTCCGCCCGATTCGTGGATCTCTTCCCATGCCGCAAATGGCACGCCGAGCTTGCGTGCGGTATACGAGGCTGTGTGTGCGGCACGTTCCATCAGGCTGGCATAAATGTGCGTGATCCCAAAACCGTGACGGTTATGTAGATCCCAGCCTTGATGTTCAGTAATGGGTTGGTTCTTTTCCAGATATTCTGAAAGTATCTGGGCTTGCTCTTTACCGATTTCTGTAAGCCAGGGGTCAGGGCTTTCCTTGTAATTTGGGTCGCCCCAGCCAGCATTGTTGACGGATTGTCCGTGACGGATGAAGTAGAGTTGCATGTAGTTCCCTTTATAAATGAATTTGTCGGCTGATTATAGCTCTGGGCTTGCACTTGTGGAGATTTGGATTTATGCTATACCGAATTAGATATAGCAGATGAAATATCGAACTCAACAATGGAGGATAGCATGAACCCTACTGCACTTGAAAGACTTCCGATCACATGGCTGGAGACAAAAGTCAGGAGTTTGAAGATCTCATGGGGTGTTTTTGTTTTACTGCTTTGCAGCTTTCTGTTCGCCATTGAAATTTCCTATAGTTTGCGCCCGGATGTAAACAAGTTTGTCGGTGTTGCGATTTACGACATTCTCATTGAAGGGTACGCCCTGACTGCCTGGGCAGTCATTCGCAATTCGTTGACGCAATCCCTGAAAGCTATTCGCCCCCTAATAGAAAACTTTACAGAGCCAATCCCGGGCCTACAACGAGAATGGCAATTTTCTTTTGGAGTGGGAGTGCCATTAACGGCAATGGTGGTCTTTACGAATCCAGTGGTCAATGCTTCGCTCACTGAACCGACGACCTGGTTATATATTCTCAGTCAACTGATCGAGAACTGCCTGTTAGGTTGGATCGTTTTTGCATTGCTTTCCAGTGCCAACCAGATCACACACTTCATCTCTCAGGCAACCATTATCAATATTTTTGACCCGACCCCTTATCGTCCCGTTGCGAATTGGTGTTTGACGGTGGCGGTTTCCATCATGGGAGCGATCACGATCGCGATCTTGTTCCTGGGCGAAGATATGATGAGCGGTGTAAACCTGGTGACCTATATCATCGCAGGCGTGTTGGGTATTTTCGTCTTTTTTGCAGGGATGTGGAGCACACATCAGCATATGCTCAAGAACAAGGAACGCGAACTGAACCGTATCAATACCGAATTATTATCCCTGCACCGCGAGATCATGACGAAGGTCAACAACCGCGAGTTTGACTCGTCTCGTTTGTTGATGGATGCCAGTGCCGGTTTGACCACTCATAAGCATGTTGTAGAAAAAGCCGATGAGTGGCCCTATACGATTGGGAGCATTGGCGGGCTTGCTACATCTGTGTTTGTGCCAGTCTTTATTAATCTATTGAGCAAGATATTTTAATATCCCCATTGAACAAACAGACCTGACGAGATACTCCTCGTCAGGTCTGTTTGTTGTGCCGCAAATATTATTTCTTCGGTGGCTCAAGAGGTAGCTGCATGTAAAATGTGCTGCCCAGGAGTTGGATTTCATCATAGCCTGCGCTTTCCACCCATACCTTCCCACCATGTGCACGCGCCACGCCACGGACGATTGCCAGACCCAAACCGGCTCCACCACCTTTGAATGTTGTCTTGCCGGATGAGTGGATCGCAACACTGCCCACCTGATAAAATTTTTCAAACACCAGATCATGATGTTCAACATCTAGCCCAATGCCGGTGTCTCTGATGGCGATCTCAATGCCGGGTGTATTCCCATCCAGCATGATCGGGCGCGTGCTCACAAGGATTTTCCCGCCATCCGGCGTGTACTTGATCGCATTGACGAGCAAATGATAGAGAGCTTTTGAGATTAACTTTGGGTCACCCTTGATACTGAGTGTATCTTCAGCATGCAGGGTGCTGATTTCGATCCTGCGCTCGGCGGCATCTTTCCCCAGAGTTTGTACCAGGTCAGTAATGACTCGCTTCAATGGGACGGGCAAGGCTGCAACTTTCAAGGTTTCGGAGTCGATGCGCGTAACGTCCAACATCAAGTTGACCACTTCGTGCATGCGGTCTGCGCCCTTGATGATTCCATCCACGACCTCGCTCATGGCTGTGTTGGTTTTGATATCAGAGAACGATCCCAGCACATTGACGTAGCCTTTGAGCACCGTCAGCGGCGTGCGGAGCTCGTGTGCGGCAACCTGAATGAACTCCAGCTTGTTGCGGTCGAGTTGACTCAATACCTGGTTGGTCTTTTGCAGGTCGGCGATCATCATTTGATCGTTGGCGCGCATCCGATCCAGCGTGGTGCGGATGATGTCGATTGCCATGCGCGGGCTTTGGCTTAGGATCGTTTCGAAATCTGTTTTTTCCATCTCGAGCACAGTGCATTCTGTAACAGTGCGGACTGTTGCGGCGCGTGGGGCGTTTTGGATCAGTGCCATCTCGCCGACGAGCGCGCCACGTCCCAGTTTGCGTAAGATGCGTTCGCCTTCTTCGCCGCTCATTTTTTTAGAGATGACTACGCTGCCGTCTGCAACAATGTAAAACACCTCTTCATGTGCGCCTTCATGGCATAACACATGCTCCGGCGGATATGTGCAAAGTTCCGTCAAGTCTGCCATCTGCTGTAATTCATCATCTTCCAGCCCTTTGAATGCCAGCCGCAGAAGTGCTATTTTGTCGTAAGTAAGGACCTCGTTCATCATGGCGTAGTATATCCATGATGTTGTTGGGCAATTACAACAAGTGAATTGCAGAAATTATGCGCTGACTTTAACTATTTCACGATCACCGTGATCGTAAATAGGATCGAGGGTGCTCCACAAGCTGGTTTGGATTTGCGGCAGAGTGGGTCACCAGTGGCACTCAAGACCGCAGTTCCAGGAGCAAGTGCATCATAAATTCCTTGCGCGCCCTTAATCACCATTACGCCCATCTTCATGCGCATTATATTGTCATTGTCCACGGTCACGGTCCAATCATAGACATCAATGCCCAGGTTGAGCAGGAATGAATCACCAACTTTTAGGTTAAAGGTTTTACCGTTATCTTCAAGAATGACACCGGTCTCAGGGATAACATTGCCGATTGCAGAAATGATTTCAGATGTTGGGGTTGGCAGGGCATTTAACGCCACAGATGTTGATGAATCAGAGCCGCTTTGAATCACCTCCGGGGTGTTGGGAAAACTCGTCGCAGCTGCTGGCGGGCTAATCGGTTCCTGGGGTGCAGCGGCCTCAGTGGCTGTACCGGTTGTGCAGGCTTGCAGCATGAAGAGGGCGAGAGCCATTATTGCCAGATATTTTGTTTTCATGGGGGTGCTCCTTTGTTTATCCATATTGTAGCAGGGACGAATCCTTGCTTGGGAAAGTTCCTGAGCGATTACCTTGCCTATGATAAACCACCCTCCAAATCCTTGACATTCGCCTATTGCAAGTGGCTCCTGTAAATCCTATAATCATTTTGTATATAGAGGAGAAAAATGTCAAATACGATCCTTGTTACTTATGCCAGTCGGGCAGGTTCCACGGCGGAAATCGCAGCAGCAATTGGCAAGACTCTCTCTGAGAGTGGGGCACAGGTGGATGTGATGCCCATGAACGCCGTGAAAGACCTGTCCGCGTATCGGGCGGTGGTGGCTGGCAGTGCCATTCGCGGTTCGAAATGGCTGCCTGAGGCGATCCAATTCATACAGACTCATCAGTCAACGTTGAAGCAGAGACCATTTGCTATGTTCACAGTGTGCATCACATTGGCAATGAAGAATGCCGAGAATTATCGCGCTGGGGTAGCGGATTGGGTTGCACCTGTGCGTTCAATAGTCAAGCCGTTAGATGAAGGTTTCTTTGCTGGTATATTGGATTTCAAGAAACTGCCCTTCAATTGGGATACATTGATGCTGCGACTCACGGTTGCCTTGGGCATTTTCCCGCACGGTGATAACCGTGACTGGAATGCGATCCGTACATGGGCGAAAGGACTGAGTTCTACTTTGAAGGTGTAAGATAGCCACGCAAACCTAAAGAATATATACGAGACCCGACAAGTATTTTTCCGTCGAGTCTCTGTGTTCTCCTTGATATGCACGGAAATGCTATACTCGAGAAGTCATCATATTTTAGCAATAGGAGAATCTGTATGAACCTTAGCCTTGGCGTGAAATCCGTACTTTTGTTCGTGCTCTCGATTGTATTCCTTGGTCTGTTGACTCTATTCGAAACTGCACTGGTTGGTTTGTCCATAACAACCGAAAGGGTGATTAGCCTGTTGCTTTTGGTATTGCCGGGAGTTGTGGGTGTCGTTTATGGTTGCTTGAGCATTGCACGAAAAGAATCCAAGAGCTGGGTTGCCTATCTTGGCATTTTACTCAATGTGTTGTTTGTGTTATTCCAGGTGTTCGTGATCTCATTTGCGGGTTAGATAAGTTTTGCCTTCAAAGTCGCCAGGATTTCTTCCGGCTTCTTTGAGACATCCACCGCGACAACATTTCCTGTCAGTGTGATCTCATCTGCCATGCGCCCCGTCCCGCGCATGACAAAGGTGGGGCGGTTTTCCAACAGGCTGTATTCCACATCGGTGCGTGAGATATTTCCGCCATTGATGAGGATGGTGATCGATTTTTGGAGATTTGCAACACCATTTGCCAGCGGGGCTTTCGTATCACTTGCAACGGCAGTTGCGATCTTCGAGATCCAGCCTGATTCGTCGCCCCAGTCATCGCCGGGGATCAAAAAGAAATGAGTATGATTGGCATCCAATATGGAGGCGGGCTCTTCCTGCATCAGCAAACTGTCGAACACAACTCCAATGAGTGGGAATGTGAACGTGTTTCGTTTTCGTTGTTTGCCGATCTCGGTCATAATACCCGCCTGGGTGCCGCCGTCTATTACAACAGATTGGGTCTCTTCTGCAAGTCGTGCCACGATGCCCACGGCTTTGCGCATGGGGAATTTTTCCAGCCATTTGATGCCGCCTGCGCCGCCCACCAAAACGATCACGGTTTTTGGATGAGGGATTGCCAACCCTGTCAGTGCTTCTTGAATCTCATGATAGTCATTGATATTTACAGCCCCCACTGTCACGCCGCGTTTAAGGGTAAGTTGTCTGATGAGCATGTTTTCTCCTGCCAATAAAGACTCGCCGCACTAGATAAAAGGATTATATCTTTTTAAAATTAGAAAGCCCAGGTGAAAATATTCCACCCGGGCTTCAGAGAGTTTTACTAGCGTGTGGCTGTCGCTCGCCGGACTAATGCCAGACCAGCCACCAATAGCGCTGAACCGATAATAGACCATATGATTGGAATCGTGGTGCCGCCAACCGTAACAGTAAACAATTCAGGCAGACCCAATCGACGCGCGAGCCATAAACCAATAAATGCGCCGATATAGCCAATCACTGCAGAGGCCACACAGCCCCCTATAGAGTAGCCGACTAATGATTCGCCAATCATGCCGCATACAGCAGCTACCAGTGCAAGGATTAGGAAATCTATCAGAGTCATTTCTATGCTCCTTTCATATCAGAATCTTGGATTTGTATGACCTGTTTAATTTTATAGTAAATAGTTTTCAGCTACATCCTTCAGGTGGAGTATATTTGTCTCCGCCAGTTGGTGGAGACAAATATTTTAAATTTAGCCTCAAAATACGCCTGTGCCTACTGTCAATTACATAAATAAAATAAAGAGCGGACGAATATTCGTCCGCTCTTTATTTTATTTCCTTCCACTGATTGCTTTATACAGGGGTTACTGTTTGAATTGCTCCATGAACTTAGCGACTTCCTTCTCCGCTTGTTCTTTGGTGTAGCCGTAACGTTCCTGCACGATGCCGACCAACTGGTCGACGTGGCCGCTGATGCGGTCGAGATCGTTGTCGGTCAGTTTGCCCCACATTTGTTTGACCTTACCGCGGGCTTGTTTCCATTTTCCAGCCAACACATCTTGATTGAATGTAACGTTCATGATCGAACTCCTTTCACTAACAGTAGAGAATGATATGGGTGCAACATTCATGGCGCAGCCCATCCGACAAGCTTTGTATTTGCCTTCGATTGAGGTTGGCGGTCGTATGTTTATGTAATTGGTATCCTCTTCGATTGCATTCAAAGATTGGATCGTATTTTACAGACTCGCGCCTCGTTCGATGCAGAACTGTTATTTCGATCCCCACGTGCTTTCACAGTTCAAATCAATACAAAGTGGTTTTGCCCTCTGAGTTCATTATACGCGGACAGTAAATCAATTCAATGCTAGCAGCCGTTTTCTCACTAAATTCTATTAATCATGTCTATTCAAACAAGTTTACTGAAATTTAATTCTTAATCAGACCACAGTAGGGGTTGTATTTTGCTTTGGTTTGTCGTATGAATAACTTACAGGTTTATAAATACTTGGTCATCAAAACTGGTATTTGCAGCCATACGTAAAAACGCGGGATGGAAACATTTACACATCGAGCTGAATGAGTCATAGTTTTAGAATTGTCGATGTTATAGCAGAAAGGATACCGTAAATGGCAAAGATAGTTTTTGAACGTTCTGGCGGATTCCTCGAGCCACCCATTGATCTCACGCTTGATCTGGATTCTCTTGCACCGCATGAAGCACAACACTTTATGTATCTGATTGAGGATGCTGATTTCTTCCGCTTCCCTGAAGACCTCGTTACGGACTCAACTGATAATGAATTCATCTACACCCTCACTATGGAAGCTGGCGACTTGCGGCACCGAGTTCGCGTCAGTGAAATGTATTTGAGCGAACCATTACAGCTGCTGGTTGATGAATTGTCAGCGCTTGTCCAGGTCCCTTGATTATCGATAAACCAGCACAACACTGAAACAAAAAGACCTGAGAGGCTGCTCTCAGGTCTTTCCAACTTCTTCGGATTTACTAACTATTCTACAATGTTGATCGGCAGTTCGTTCTTACCGCTTAATGCTGCGACACTGACCTTCGCCGCGATCTTCTGCGCGATCTCGGTTAACGCTTTGGCAACGGGCGAATCAGGGTAACTGACCACGATCGGTTTGCCGGTATCGCCACCAATGCGGACGTTCTGATCCATGGGCACGGTGCCGAGGAAGGTGGTCTGCGTGCCTTCTGCCAATTCCGCGCCGCCGCCTGAACCGAAGATATCCATACGTGTGCCATCGGGCAGTTCAAGATAGGACATATTCTCAACAATGCCCAGAATGGGGACTTCAAGTGTCTTGAACATATTAAGTCCGCGACTGGCATCTTCGAGTGAAACCAACTGCGGGAGGGTGACGATCACCGCGCCGCTCAATGGCAATGCCTGCGCGAGTGACAGGGACGCATCGCCTGTGCCGGGGGGCAGGTCAATGATCAGATAATCCAACTCGCCCCATTCCACATCGCCCAAAAATTGACGGATGGCTGAGTTGAGCATCGGTCCGCGCCAGATAAGAGGTTGACCTGGTTTCACGAGCAGACCCATGGAGATCATTTTGATGCCATGCGCAGTGGCGGGTATTAAGCGCTGACCATCCGGTGGCGGGAGTTTTTCTACGCCGAGCATAGTGGGGGTATTGGGTCCGTAAATGTCAGCATCGAGCAGACCCACACGAGCGCCACTTAGTGCAAGCGCTACTGCAATGTTCACGGCGACTGTGGATTTTCCGACTCCGCCTTTACCTGAACCAACTGCGATCGCATTACGGATGGGCATGTTGACCAATCCGCGCATCCGACCATCATTCGGCACATCTGAATCCATTTTGACGGTGACGAATTTAACCCCGTCAATTGCCATTACAGCTTCTTTTGCATCGCGTTCGATCTTTGCGCGAAACGGACATGCCGGTGTAGTGAGCATGACTGTAAATGTCACGCTATTGCCTTCGATCTCAAGGTTGTGTACCATGTTAAGGGTCACCAGGTCTTGATGGAGATCGGGTTCCTGTACTTTGCTCAGGGCGTTGAGAACTGCTTCTTTTGTAATTGTCATTTAGTTTTTTTACCTATTAAAAATATGATGTCATTGCGAGGAGCGCTCTTGATCTTTGCGACGACACCGTATTTGCGCTCGGTGCAAGTGAGCAATCTCCACTATGATAATGGGATTGCTTCGTCGGGAAAAACACCCTCCTCGCAATGACGAATTCAATACCTATGCCGCAGGCGCAGCGGGTGCTGCAGCTCCGGCTGCCTTGGCGGCTTTTGCAGCTTCCTTGGCTTTGCGGTCAGCTTCTTCGCG
>CAZMQE010000115.1:0-9039 GCA_964568115.1 uncultured Anaerolinea sp. | reverse complement strand
ATCTTATCCCAATTCTCCGGCAATTTGGGCGGCTCCCAATTCGGGTCAGGTTTCCAATTCAGCCAAAACCCATCAAAGGGATATTGACTTCGCTCGAGTTTTGCAAATACCTCTTTTTGGGCTGCATCTATCCCCTCAACCCACTCCGGGAAAATAACGCCATGCTTAATTGCCTGTTGATAATCATCTTCGTCTTTCCACTCGAAACTTAGATCCGGTTTAACGATCAAATCCAGGTCGAGGTCAAGTGTATCGATGCCGCAGTGGCTTCTCTTGAATGGCAATTGGAAGTCAATGTAATAGCACAAAAACTCATTACTGGTGTGGTTCCAGAAATGCATCACCGAATAATACTTATCCGGCTCCAGTAATATCAAAAGGCGATTGGTACGCCATGTATATTTCTCCAAATTCCAATTCGTGTCTTTAAAATCCCAGCGCCGATTGCCGCTCTTCTTCCCTTGCGGGTACGTTTCTTCAGCAATGCATTCAGTCCCGGGCAGCAGAGTTAGCAGGATTTCTTCGGGGCTATCTTTGACAGCAACCGTCGGCTGGACATGCCAAACGCGCCTGTCAAAAATGCCACGCCAGGCAACCACATCACCGGGGTTCCACATTTTTATGTTTCTCCGAGTTGCGATGGACTTTGTAGAAAATTTCCGGGTCGGCTAAAAACGCGCCGAGGCAGGATTCGGTGCAGAGAAAGATCGTCCGTCCGCGATATTCAGCCCGCGGAAAATATGCCGGGTCGGTATCGCGAAAGATCCGCCCGCACAGCGCGACAAACTTTGAACTGGGCTTTCTTTGAGCTGGCAAAGGGGTTATCTTACACACTCCAAGGGCGACCCGCCCTCAACGATAAAGTTCTTTTAATACGCTGGATGGGTCGCCCCTATGACATTTCAGGGAATGGCTTACTTTACTTCCGCAATGAACACTTCGAAGGCGCCGATGTGCAGTTTTTTCGGGTTGAGGTCAGCACCCGAACGGACGGCGCTGGAAAAGAGCACATGCAGGGTACGACCTTTGATTCCCGCTGTGCGCGAAAAATCCAAATCCAATGAGCGTTCAGAAAAATTCAATATCACTATGACGGCTTGCTCACTGGCTGTACGCAAAAAGGCGAAATAATCTTTCGCAGTGTTTTGGAGCGGCAGATATTCACCTTCAATCAAAGCCGGGGTATTTTTGCGAACTCGCAGGATATGTTTATAGTAATTTAGCAGTGAATTCGGGTTGTGATGCTGGTCTTTGACGTTGATGCCTTCTTTATAATTTGGGTTCACTGGCAGCCAGGTTTTGATGTCACTGGGCGAAAACCCGGCGTTCGGGTTGTTCGACCACTGCATTGGCGTCCGGTTCTTATCGCGGGTCGCTTCGGCGGTGCGCTGGAGGGCTTCATCGGGATGCACGCCCATCTCTGTCACAATGGCATGGTAATACCAGGAAGCCATCGTATCTTTAACTTGGGCGATATCGGTCAGCATGTAATCGGTCATGCCGATCTCTTCCCCGTTGTAGAGGAAGGGTGTCCCTTTGAGCGTCAGCACCAGCGCAGCGTGCAGACGCGCCAAGTCCGCGTCATGTTGTTTGTTGCCATAGCGGGTGTACACGCGTGAAGAATCATGATTGCCGAGGGTATTGCACGCCCAGCCTTTGACGGGGAGCGCTTCCAGCTGCGGCAAACGCCCCTTTTGGTTGCGCCGGATATGGCTGGGAGTGAGGCGTTCTGTCCGCATGAGGGGGAAGTTGAAGACGAGTTGCAGCTCATCGTCACCGTTGCCGTGGAAGGCAATATTATCGTCTTCGCCAACGAGCATGCGGTCGCCATCATATTCAGCGAGAATGGCGCGCAATTCTTTCATCAGGTCATGCACGCCGGGCTGTCCCCATTGATTTTTGAACATGTCGTGCCAGTATTTTTCTTTGAGTTTATTTTCTTTTGGCGTTTTCGCCAGCTCTGAAAAACGACGCAAGCCAGCGAGGTTCATGGGAACGTTGTGCGGGGTGAGCTGGGGGTCTTCATAGATGGTGCCGATGGCATCAAGGCGGTAACCATCCACGCCGAGGTCAAGCCAGAAGCGCGCAGCATCCCACATGGCTTTTTTCACTGCGGGGTTATGCCAGTTGAGATCGGGCTGCTGTTTCATAAAGTAGTGATAATAATATTGATCGCGCTCAGGAGCATAGGTCCATGCATCACCATCAAAACAGGACTGCCAATTGTTCGGCGGCGTATCTACCCAGATATACCAATCGGCTTTAGGGTTATCACGACTGGATTTTGACTCGAGGAACCACGGATGCTCATCGGAGGTGTGATTCAGCACAAGGTCCAGAATGACACGGATATCTCGCTTATGCGATTCGGCGAGAAAGGTTTTGAAATCATCCAGGGTGCCGTATTCGGGGGCAACGTTGCAGTAATCTGAAATATCGTAGCCACAATCCCAATTGGGAGATGGAAAATGCGGTGAAAGCCAAAGGGCATCGATACCCAGGTCTTTAAGGTAATCGAGCTTTTCAGTAATGCCTTTGAAATCGCCAATGCCATCACCGTTGCCGTCAGCAAAAGAACGCGGATAGATCTGATAAAAGACTGCAGTCTGCCACCATTTGAGTTTTGTCATTTTTCCTCTATTGAGTTTTAAGTTTTCCAACGATTTTTACACAGGGCCGGGTAAATACATCATCCTGATGTGGTGCATCGGGAAGTTCACTCGTCAGATCCTGCCCTGGAAAGTGGAGACGTTCGTGGAGATCGAGGCGCCATCTGGGGCAATCGGTTACATCGTACACGATCCCTTTATAGGCGATAAATTTGCGCGAGCCACGTTCACCCGTGTTTCGGCGAAGTTCCAGTTCCGTGATCAATTTGTCAGTTATGCTCATTTCAGTGAATTATAAATAAAAACCTCCTGTTGGACAGGAGGTTTTTATTAACTTAATGTTCGCGGTTTTCTTTATTTTGTTCCTGGCGATCAGGGGCATGATGTTGATCATGATCATCATCATGCCGGTTTTCTTTGACCGGCTTGCCATCGCACTTGCCCTTCACGCTAACATTTTCTCCAGACCGTGTATATTCCAAATCGCATTTCCAACGACCGGTAGTGGAAACCTTCAGAAGAAACTCGTCCGTATCCACATTATAGGAGCCATTACCAGACATAATAAAATCTGAAGCAAAGGCACACTTGGTAAGTGTGAAATCGTAAACAGCGCTAATTGCACTAGGAGCAAAGCCCAAAACACCTCCATTGGAACAGCCAACTGAAGCAGGCTCGAAACCATCCCAATAATAGAACTCCGGCAGGTAGTAAATCTCTGTTTCAACCGATGATAAGGCTTTATATGGGCTCTGGAAGTTTTTTGCAGCCCGCGGCGCATTAGGGATATAGGCATCCATTACATAACCATCGCACACCGTTTCACGTTCAGTTGGAACAATATCATTAACTAGAAAATCAGTGACAAGCGCATCAGGGCATGTATTGCCGCGCCCAAAGATAACGTGAGGGCCCGCCTGTTGCGTGATGAGGTACCCGTCCGCAAGGTGCTGATACACATGAATGCCATTATCTACAGGTGTGGCTGGATCAGCCGTGGCGCCCAAAACGAGGGTTGGGATGCCATCGGCAGCTAAATAATCGGGGCGGGTTAGATCGGTGGTTGCGTTGGGCCAATAGGCACAGGGCAGATCTCCATAGACGAGAGAAGCGAGACGCGGAATTGATGCTTCATATGGATCAGCTGCACGCAAATAGTTTTTCGCCTTTTGATCGGGTGAGTTGCCGGAGTAACCATAATCCTGACACTCCACGCCAAAATAAGCAGCATCGGAAAAGAATGGGTCAGGGACGACATCAAGAGTTTGTGGGTCAACCCCCAAATCAAGATAAAGAAGCCGGGCAAGCGGCACAATATCACCTGCAGAGGCAAATGCAGCAAGCGCCCGAGTGAACATCATGCGGTCGCCTTCATTGTACATTTGGCTGGCGGCGACAAATTCAAGATTTGTCAACGAAAAACGTCTTTTCTCAAAACCGCCGTATGGCAGCGGGAATTTGAAAGCGATGGGCTCTTTCTTCAAAAGGGCTTGCAGTGCGTCATAAGCCTTCAGCGGTTTCCCATTTATATCTTTGGCGCAAGCAGGGTCATCTTTGCAGGCTGCCAGGGTGGCAACCATGGTATCGTTGAATGCCTGAGCCTGACGGCCATAGTATGAGATGCCATCCAAGGTCAGATCTACCGTGCCGTCAAGGATGAGCCCAGCCAGGTGCTCGCTGTGTGCCGCGGCATAGGTCTGCGCATATTGCGTGCCATAGCTTTCACCGTAGAGCCACAATTTTTCATCGCCGATCACTTGGCGGAAGTACTCAAGATCTTCCACGGCCTGCTTGGTACCCAGATACTGCAAAAGACTCGGGTCACTGGTTTCATTAATACAATCACTAACAAATGTACTCGCCGATTGTTTGAGCGCAGTCTCTTGTTTGCGTGTTACGCCTCGGGCATCTTGTTGATAAAAAACATTTGCCGCATAGGGGCAGGATTGATCGCCTGAAGATGCAATGCCACGCTGGTCAAAAAATACAATATCAAAGGCATCCGTAATGCTCGGATCAAACGCAGCAACATAAGAATCTGCCGAGGCGATTCCGGAATAACCAGGTCCGCCAGTGGCAGTGACGAACATCCCTTTCCGCGCACCGGAAGCAGGCAGAACCGCAAAAGTAACGGGAATTGTCTGCCCGTTATCTGGGTCAAAGTGATCCAGCGGAACTTCAATGGTTACGCAGGTAAATGCGCTGCCATCAAAGCATGGTAAACCACCCAGGTCATTTAGGGTATCAATTATCGAATATTTCTGGGACTCGCTCTGTTGCGCCATCGGTACTGCGGCAACGGATGAAAACAAAAGCACAATAACAAAAAACAAGTTTACAGGGGACAGCAATTTGGCTTTCATGATTTTTTCCTTACATAAAGAAATGCGATATAAAACAAAAATCGTCTTTAATATTATAAGGGAAAACAATGTTGGTACAACCTTTTACTTAATCGAAAAGGTTACAACATCTCATTTTTGAAAAGACTACGACACGCTATCAGTAGAATTCGGATATTTATATGTGAAAAATTTTTACAGAAATTACACTCGTCAAATTCCACCCACATTCTATAGAAGGGTTGTAAGCAAAGACAGCAACCTCATACTTCTGTGTTCATATTATTCAGATACAGAAGCACTTATATCAACAGACCTCTCAGAGAATGCCGAGCGCATCCAAATCACCCCCACCCCGGTAATGCTACCGATCGCCAGAGCTACCCATGGGACAGTTGTCTGCGAGAAGTTTGAAGCAAAAGCTATGCTTTCCCCGGCAACCCAGGCAAGGACGGAAATTACCACCCAGACCATAAGCCTAAAAAACGGAATAGTATTCCTAAATCCCAATGCTGTTGCAAACCCGATGCTTCCGCCCATAAAACATCCAAATACAATACCTGCCAGAAACCATTCACTCACGATTCGATATGTGAGCAATGCGCCAACACGAGCTCCCAGCATAAAACCAACGCCAACCAGGGCAAACCACCAGCTCGAAATAACCAAGCCTTTGTTGTTCTTCAGCACCAACCACTGAAAGAACCCAATTGTTGCACCATATATCAAATCCCCAATGACCAACCCCGTATTCCCCGGAAATACAGCCGGAATCAATCCGGCGCCGGTCGCGCCCAGATAATGGCCTCCCATAAAACCAATTAAATGAGTGGTGACCCATTTGAGGTAAAAAGTCAGGTTATGCATAAGTCATACAATTATAAGTTCTTTTTAATCAACAACCATAACCAATAGTAATATGGCGCACTTAATGTGCGCCATATTGATCCACAATTCTTATCTTTAAGTTTTACCAAAGGGTAATGATTTGACCTACGTAAATCAGGTTCGCGTTTTTAATATTGGGATTGAGTCCCAGTAATTTCTCAACGGTCGTTCCATACTTGTTGGCAATGATCTTGAGCGTATCGCCCTTTTGGACGATGTAGGTAGAGATAAATGCCGGGAGTGTGATCGCCTGCCCAACATAGATCACATTGGGATTGGTAATAGAGTTGAGTTGAAGGATCAGATCGACAGAGGTGTTGAATTTCGCGGCGATCTTCCTGAGAGTATCACCCTTCTGCACGTAGTAAATCTGACCACTAGATGGCGGCGGAGGTGGCGGAGTGACTACAGGTTGTGTATAGATCGTCAACCGCTGACCTTCATAGATCAAATTGACATTCGTAATAGCTGGGTTGGACGCGAGGATCGAATCAACTGTTGATTGAAAGCGGGCAGCCAACGCCTTGACCGTATCGCCGCGCGCCACAACATAGACGAGATAGCCACCATCCGTGCCCAAAATCGCACCCGGCAGAAGCAGGGCTTGACCCGGATAGATCAGGTTGCCATTCCCGATCTCAGGATTTGCCAGCCTGAGAGCAGAAACCGTAGTGCCGCAACGCTCAGCGATCTTACGCAAGGTGTCACCGCTGACAACGGTCACTCCGGTGCCGCATCCGGCGGCGAAGGCAGATGTGGTGGTTGCAAAGCTGCCGAACAGCATGGCGACCAGAATAAATAATTGGAAAATCTTTTTGGTGTTCATAGAAACCTCCATTTCAGCCGCTGATTTGAATTAATAACCAAACTACTGCTAACAATTTGAGTTCAAACCTCAGCTTCAGTCTAGTTATTGATGCGGCATAATGTAATTCATGTGCATGATGAATTTCGCACACAAAAGGTTCCCAACAGTCCCCCTACCTACATCCTATTTTGATTGTTTTCACTTCCTTGCAATTATTTTGCAATACTAGTGAATAAAAAAATGCTGCGAGAACCTGTTGTTCTCGCAGCATCCATTTTCCTAGCGCTTTTTGCCTTTTGATTTGGGTTTCTTTGCCGCTGGCTTCGCCGTTACACGGGCTGGAACTGACGCAGTTTCTGTCACATACGCCTCACGCAAATTGACCGGCGGAGTTGACTTATTGCGGATCCGCAAATTCAATAGCTCCACCAAGATCGAGAAGCCCATCGCGAAGTAAATATAACCCTTCGGGATATGCTGGTGCAGACCTTCGACGATCAACGTAAAGCCGATCAATAAGAGGAAAGATAAAGCCAACATCTTGATCGTGGGGTGTTCTTCCACAAACCGCCCGATGGGACCCGAAGCAAAGATCATGACGCCAGCTGCAGCGATCACAGCAATGATCATGATCATCAATTCATTTGCCATGCCCACCGCAGTGATGACCGAATCGAGCGAGAAGACAATATCCAACAACATGATCTGGACGATGACACTCCAAAACGACGCATACACCTTGGAGGAGGCATGTCCCTCAACGCCCTCCAGCTTCTCATGAATTTCACGCACGCTTTTCCATAACAGGAATAAGCCACCCGCCAGCAAGATCAGATCATGACCCGAGATGCCGATATTGATCAAAGGCAAGGTGAAGAAGGGTTCTTCCAAACTGATGATCCACGAAAGCGAAAGCAGTAACAGGATACGCGTGATCACTGCCATTGCAATGCCTGTCATACGGGCACGGTCACGATCTTCCATAGGCAGTTTACCTGCCAAAATGGATATAAAGATCACATTATCCACACCCAACACAAGCTCAAGTATTACCAGTGTGACCAACGCCACCCAGGCTTCGGGCTGAGAGACCCAGTCAAAATTTAACCATGCCATATTTATTCCTCCAAGTGAAGTAGTTGAAAGTATAACTTAATTTTACTCAAAGCCTTTTGGAACTTCTGCATACACGCCCCGCATGTCCTCAGGCAAAGCCTGCGCCAATGTGAACATCAAACGATCCGTCAATGCCAGCGGTGTGTCCTCCGTTTGCGGTTGAAGCGCAGGCAGTATAGTGATCTGGACTCTTGTCCGATGCGGAAACTGCTTAAAGAATTTATCTGACCCGACCACCGTGATCGGCACAATTGGACAATGCGCTTCGAGCGCCATTCGAGCTGTTCCTGTTTTTGCGACGCTTAATCCACGCCCCTGCGACCGCTTCCCCTCGGGGAACATGCCCAAGGTCTCACCCTGCTTCAAGACCTTAAGCGCATGCCGTGTTGACCATGCATCCTTTTCGCCGCGATTGACAGGGAACGCGCTTAGGTTACGGAGCAGCACATCCATAAGCGGATTCTTGAACAGCTCGGCTTTCGCCATGAAAAAGATCACACGTGGAATAGAGAACTGAATCGGAAAAACATCAAAATTGGTGACATGGTTCGCCGCAATGATGACCGGTCCTTCGCGTGGGAAGTTTTCAAGTCCGCGGACTTCGTATTTCATGAGCGGCATGAATAAGGCGCGGGCAAGCCAGATCAAAGCCCGGCGTTGAGAGGTGTCAGCCAAAAAGTATTTCTTTTTGTTACGAGGATCCAACTCAGGGGTGGAAAGAGGCGCAGCGTCCATCATAAATCAAGTCCCGAAAGTGGATTATACTTGTAAAAAATCATCAGTCCACGAAATGGGGTATTCGTGATGCTGGTAAAACAATTGGAGAAAACATGGAAACAATTATCGAAGGTATTTCAGCATTGGAAGTTCTTGACTCGCGTGGCAACCCGACCGTTGAGGTCGAAGTCACGCTGGCAGACGGTTCATGGGGACGCGCGGCGGTGCCATCCGGCGCATCGACCGGTATTCATGAGGCGCTCGAATTGCGCGATGGCGATAAGAAACGCTATCTCGGCAAAGGCGTAGCGAAGGCAGTAGCGAACGTCAACGGCGTGATCGCAGACGAACTCTTCGGTTGGGACGCGACCGAACAAAAGGCGATCGACACCGCCCTGCTCGCGCTCGATGGCACACCGAATAAAGCCAAGCTCGGCGCGAATGCAATCTTGGGCGTAAGCCTTGCCGTTGCCAAAGCCGCAGCGAACTCATTGGGCTTGCCCTTGTATCGCTATCTCGGCGGCGTGTATGCGCACGTGTTGCCCGTGCCGATGATGAA
>CAZMQE010000114.1:4438-9146 GCA_964568115.1 uncultured Anaerolinea sp. | reverse complement strand
GATTGTTGATCTGAATCGGGTGGATACGTTTTGAGCTTGGCTTCATCCACGGTTTGCCAGGTGGATTTATCTTCGTTGACGCTGGCGATATCAAACGCGGGCAACAAATGGATGTGCGTCAACCCGGCTTCAGATAAAGCGGCGAGATGCTTCATACCATTCGAGTCTTTGACAGTGAAGGCTTTATACGTGCCGCGCAATTCTTCAGGGACGGTTTGGTCGCTGACACTGAAATCGCGGATGTGAAGTTCATAGACCACGATATCTTCGGGTGCGGCGAGTGCGGGCTTTGCGACAGTATCCCAGCCTTGGGGTTTGAGCGTGGCGTCGTTCAAGTCCACGATCTGGCTGCGCTGGCTGTTCATCGAGAGACTCAATGAATAGGGGTCAGTGACAAGATTTGTTTCGATCTTGCCGGTGGAAGGCGCAAAGACTTTCACTTCATATAAATAATATTTACCGTTCCAACTTTCATCACCGGTAAGACTCCATACGCCGGTGGTTCCGTCCCATTGCATGGGCGTCTTGTTGGCATACGAGGCTTTCTCGGTGTCATACATGAACAATGTGACGGCTTGCGCGGTCGGTGCCCAGACGCGCAAAGTGGGAATTGCGCCATCGAAGGTCACGCCTAATGGACCGTCATATGGATACAGCTCATCGAGCGCACCAGGGATCTGGACTCCGGTTGCATCCACAGCCTTGCCAGATTGACTGCGCGCGATGACAGCGATCTGACCTTTGAGGATATCAGCGAGTTTGGTGGTATCCGTCACTTTGAATACGGCATAATCGCGCAAATGCGGATACGAACGCAAGATGTCCACGCCAGGTTTGTCGGAAACAAACGTCAACGGGACTTCGCTGCCATTGTTGATCCCTTCCGGGCTGAGCTCAAGGGCAGCATCTGGTGAATACACCAGCGCATACTTCAAGCCGGAACCGCCGCTGATCTTCCAGAGGAGCGTATCCTTGCTGATCCAGATCGCACGTTGTTTGGTGAGGTTGCCTACCGGCGCGCCGGTGGTGCTAATGGTGGTTTGTTTTTTCACGGCATCATATCCAAAATAGATTGCGTCGCCATCTTTCGCGACCGTAAATTGTTGTGACTCACTGACCACATTGTTCGCGTCTTCATTCAGTATGAAGGTGACCGTGTACGTCCCGGCTTTGATCCCGCTGGTGGTGACGCCATAGGATCCATCGCCATCCGGGTCTTGCAGCCACCCGCGCAGACAGGTCGCATCATTATCCTTGAAGCACCCGATCTGTTTTTGAAAGTCACCCATGGCGACAATGATCGGTTTGTTGAAGCTATCCGTGATCCAGTGGGTTTTGTGATCGTAATAGAACTTGACCTGGGTGGGTTCGGTCACAAGCAATGGGATATCCGGTCCGTTGAGGGCGGCATTGGTTCCGTAGTTTTCGCCCCAGCCGCCGTTGATCGCCGCCTTATAGCGCGGACCTTTTTTGTCAGCGTCATTGGCAGGCTGGATCTCAAATGTGCCCTGCCAGATATCGTCTTCGATGTCATAGGTCAGCTTGGTGTTTTCGCAGTCAGGCTGCCATTCGCCGGAACAACCCAATTCGTCCTGGTGGGTTCCGGGAATGTTGACCATGTCTGGAGTGGAGCCCTGTGCCAGGGTCATCGAGGCAAACAGGGGTGAGAAAGACGCGAGTATGATCGCGCAGACAACAAGAATGTTCAGAATGTTTTTTCGCATGGAAGTTTTCTCCGCATTTGTTTTATCACAAAATGCAAAAGGATTATACCCAGCCTGGTCACAAATTGCACTTTTTCCTTAAGCGTAAAAACACAATTTGCGACCGTGAGCATTATATAAAGTAAAATTCCAGCCATGACGCAATGGATCACCGTCCACGGCATTTTGGTACAGGGCTATCATGTTGCCTCCGGTCCCTCCGCAGATTATCCCTACGGCGCGCTTGAACGCCAGCGACCGATCTTCAAAGCGCGTGGCTTTGATCTGGGTGATTGTTTCAATGGTACGTTGAATGTGGATATCCGCCCGGATACTTTCACCATGCAAAACCCCGAATATACATTCAAACACGTCGAATGGACGGACTTGCATCCACCGGAGGATTTTTCCTTTTCACGCTGTAAGGTCATTTTCAGGGCAGTGGAGTATGCTGGTTGGGTGTATTATCCGCACCCCGAAACAAAACTGCGCAACTTTCAAAACCCGTCGCTGTTGGAAGTGATCGCGATGCCCATCCCGGAAATAAAATACGGGGATGCATTGGATGTGCTAGCGAATGCCGCAGAGATCGCCATCACCAGGGTTTCAGTCTGAGGTATTTGTGAATCAAAAAAGATGGATCATTGGGGTCGTTGTAGCGGTTGCGCTGGTGTGCCTCGCCCTGGGTGTAGGCGGTATCTTATGGTGGCGTAAAAGTCATCAATCCACAGTCCAGCAGAGAGCGTTGGTCTTGAAGCTGGCATATTGCAATGCCAATAATGCCAAACCCTGCATTGAGTCCTTTAGCGTGGATGCCGAAGGTATGATGTTGGTGAACCTGCTTACACCTGCCTCAGCGTATCCTGATTTTTATTTGACGATCAGCAATGCCAGCACGACGAACCGTTATGACTGTCAACAAGTCGAAGATTTTCCCACCAACGTTTATTGCACCGGCGCGGAAATGTATCCCGGCGAAGCACTGCAATTCAAGTTGATCGCCATCGAAGATGATGCCGTGCTTGCAGAGGGAAGTTTTGCCATCATCGGGTTACTGCTTCCCAACCCGGCAGAGGAGACTACTGAAGCCCCACCCACTGAGCCGCCCGCAGCAGCAACTGAGGCGCCGTTCGAATCTCCCACGCCGTTCATGATTGAGACCTTCACGCCCATACCAGATACAACTGTGACCCCATCGTATCCCAACCCAACAGCCTATCCCTGAGCCCAACAATGATGCCAGCTATTCTCGCAGTCATCGCAGACCAGGGGCGGATCATTTTGGGTATTCTGTTATTCATGGCACTGGGCACCGCGTTGGTCGCGCTGACTTTAAAGAACCTCCTCGGTGAACGCCTGACCTCAAGCGAGTATCTTGCCTTGGGTATGGCTGGTTGGAGTGTGCCGGTCTCACTTGTCTCTTTTACATGGTTTCTTTTTGGATCGAAACCTTTAGCGCCGGTCAGCCTTTTCCTCCTGATCAGCCTGCTCATTGGCTTGATCTTTTTCCTCCAACGCTTCAAAGCTCGCCCCGAACCGGATACCAGATCAACGGGCATTTTTCTACTTTTATTTTTCTTAGTCTCAGTGTTCCTGCGGCTTGCCTTTGTTTCCAAAGCGCTCCTGCCTTCCTACTTCGACTCAGCCCAACATTACCTGCTGATCAAAACCATCATGGCACGCTCCACAGGCATCCTGCCTGCGCTCGCCGTAAATTATTATCACCTTGGCTATCATACCCTCGCGGCATTCATGGTATCGACATGGCAGTCGGAGATCACCAGGACCATGTTGATCCTGGGGCAAATGATTTTGGCTATATTGCCGCTAGCGTTTTTTTTGCTGGTGAAGCATGAAACCAGATCCAACCTGGCGGGCATCTTTGCCGTCAGCCTTGCTGCTTATGGCTGGTACATGCCGGCGCACGCCGTGGATTGGGGCAAATATCCCGCATTGATAAGCCTGAGCGTGATCCCCTTTGTTTTAAGCCTTGCTTATCTGCTCGCACAAAATAAGAGTACCTTGTCCCCGCATAAACGCTGGGCGCTCATGCTCAGCCTCGGTATTGGGGTTTTGGTCTCAGGGGTTATGCACAGTCGGTCACTGGTCATCATTGGCATTGCCTGTCTGGCATGGATCATTTCGGTATGGCAGAAAAAACTTTCGCAAGGACAACAGATGTGGATATTTGTTTTATTGATCGTTGCAGTTGTCTTAGAGATCATCTTTGTACAGAGGTATGATGTTCTGCTGCTATTGTTGGACCCCTATAGCCACAAAGGCATCTTGGTCACCGTACTTGTTTTTTTATTATCGATCTTTGCCTACAAACAATATCCACAATTCACGTTTGCCTGTATTCTCGCGATCGGGTTCTTAATAGTCAGCCTCTTTATCCCGGTTAGAGGTGTGGTCCCTGGCTACGCAAACCTGACCTTGTTGGATAGACCTTTTGTTGAGATGATCTTATTCATGCCTTTGTCATTGTTGGGCGGGCTGGGACTGGCAGGCTTGCAGGAAAAAATTCAATACCCAAAACTTGGGATACTCGTTGGTCTTCTTGCCTGCGGGGTGGTTTGGATCAATGCGGTGGTCACCTATGACCTGTATCCATCAAATTGTTGTGTGCTCGTCGGACACGATGATGTGACTGCCATGGATTGGATGAATGCAAAACTCCCCGCGGATGCACGCATTGGGATCTCAGCCACAGAGTTAAAAGTGCTGACATCTGGATCCTTCGAAGGCTATGTGGGTGGTGATGCCGGAATCTGGATCCTGCCGTTGATCGACAGGCAGACTGTGCCACTCCGGTATGATACGAACTTTGGCGAACAAGCCACGCTGGAGAATTTATGCCAACAGGGCATCAGTCATCTGTATGTTGGAGAATTGGGACAGAACTTCAACGACTCGCAATTGAGCGCCCAGCCGACGTGGTATAAGGCTTTGCTAGCCATGCCAAAGGTGCGGGTGTATCAGGTAGTGGGTTGTAATTAAGTTTG
>CAZMQE010000114.1:0-4338 GCA_964568115.1 uncultured Anaerolinea sp. | reverse complement strand
TGCTAGCCATGCCAAAGGTGCGGGTGTATCAGGTAGTGGGTTGTAATTAAGTTTGAAATGTAACGCGATATTTTTTTTAGATTAACAATTAAATCTAGCAATCCTGCGCTGCGACTTCGCTTTTTCCAAGAGCTATTTTCGGCCTGAGCGGAGTGAGGCGTGGTTTTGCGACGAACGTAGTCGATGGACGCTCCGCTCAGCGCGGAATTTTTATTGCTGGATTAATTTGGAATGGTAAAAGATGACGCTACGGCACAGAGGGATGCAAGGCAACTTCGATGTTCTCGCGGGGGTTGGGGAAGAAGCGCACCGGCAGTTTAATGGGCGTAAATAGCGTGTCAGAGTTAAGCTGGTCAACCTGGATGTAATACATTTTTGTTTCGCTATCTGAGCCGAGACTTTCATCCTGGAAGAATACGAGGATATAAGTGCCATCGGGGCTGATGATCGAAGCGTGGTAACAGCAAAGCCCTTTGACAGGGTTGATCTTATTCATGGTTTCGGCAGATACATCATAAAAATAGAGATCACCGTAGCCAACATTGCGCTGATAGGTATTGAACAGGAATTGTTGACCGCCGTTCCAATCATAAGCGGGTAGAACGGGATGGGCATCGTAGCCATCTGGGATGAATTGCTTGGTGGGGAATTCAACTGCGATCAATGGATCAATATCCTGGCAACTGTCGGTATCCACTTCCAGTACGCGGATGGCATCACCAACTCGAAATTGATTGCCAACCGCACCCTGATAGAGGATCGCGAGACTCTTTCCATCTGTTGACCAGCGCGCACTTTTGACGGCGACCTTGGTGTAATCCAGACAGGCAGACTCTGAGCCCTGGAGTTCAAAAGCGGATGGGACGGTGGCAAGTAAAGTTGGGTCAAAGGGGAAAATGATCAGGCGGCGTTGTATGCTGATGGCGACGTATTTGCCATCGGGTGAGACACGGAAGCCTTCAAATTTTTCGTCGGTAAAACAAACCACTTCTTCGGGCTTGGCGGAGGGCGTGTTCGCATCGATCCTATAAACGCATTTGCCTTCGCCGTAGAGCAGTTCGTCCCCGCCTGGCAGCCATTGCAGATCGAACTTGGCGAGGTTGGTGTTGGTCAACTGCCGGATGTTTTTGCCATTGATATCCATGACATAGACATCTTTATCCGCGGTCAGGGCGATCCTGTCCGCGCCGCCAATGCCGGGGATGACAGTTGGGAGCGTCGTCGGTGTTATGGTTTCGGTGGGGAGTGTAGTTTCAGTGGGCGCGGTTGTCGGGGTGGATAGGGCTGCTGTCGCTGTAACAGGTTTCGGCGTTGGGGTTGAAGCGCCTGTCCCACCGGGTTGAATAGAGCGCCACACGGCAAACACGATGAGAGCCAGAGCCGCGAATCCACCGATCATCCAACTGCCTGACTTGGCGCGCGGCTGGGGTGCGGGCGGTTCGGTGGGTACCTCAGATTTACGGGCGCGCATCGGCAGGGGTGTGATGATATCTACATCCGGCGAGGAAGCATCCGGAAAAACTTCAAGGAATGCATTTGTAAATTCAGCGCAGGTGCTATAGCGATCGTCCGGTTGTTTGGCGAGAGCTTTGGCGATGACCGCTTCAACGCCCTCGGGCAGATCGGGGTTCGCTTCGAGGATGCTGGGTGGTGCTTCAACAGCATGTTTGAATGCCATTGCCAGCGGCGTCGTGGCTTCGAAGGGCGCTTTGCCGGTCAACATTTCAAACAGGATGACCCCCAGGGAATATAGATCACTGCGACCATCCGCCTCGTCACCGCGCGCCTGTTCGGGACTCATGTAGCGGGGTGTGCCGATGATACCGGTGTGGGTGATCTTGGTGGAGGCTTGCACGAATTTGGCAATGCCAAAATCGGAGATGGATGGATTATTGTTTTCGTCGAAAAGGATGTTGCCGGGTTTCAGGTCGCGATGGACAATGCCTCGCCCGTGGGCATAATCCAGGGCGGCGGCAAGGCGCAGCAGGATGTGCCCGATCTCATGCGGTGTTAGTCCTTTTTCGATGCGTTCAGAAAGTGAGCCACCCGCCATGTAACGCATCACATAGAACATTTGCCCATTATCAAAGCCGACATCATACACCGGGACGATCACGGCATGTTCGAGCCGGGCAACGATCTTGGTCTCACGTTCGAAGCGTTCGCGGATCTGGGGATCTTCAAGCAGTTCTTTCTTAAGGATCTTGAGCGCAACCTCGCGCTCGAACAGCGGATCATAGGCGCGATAAACGGTAGCCATCCCGCCCTGGCCCAGTTCCTTGCCGATTTCGTAACGACTATATTTCTCTGCTGGCATGCTGCCCAATCCTTCGACCACTAGTATACCGAGCGATGTGAACTGTGAGCCGTACATTTGGATTGCAGAAATTTTAGGCGTGCGCGATGGGGCGTTTTCGTAGTGGGATATTTCGTGCAGATGCCCCTAACCCAACAAAATAAGTATGGCACAAGACTTAACCACAGGACTTTCGCTTGCAATTTATTTTTTTGTGTAACGTCGGCGAGTTGAGCGAAAGTCCTACATCATTAATTCTCGAATGTGGGATAGAATGACTATAGCTTACTCAGTCCTTGCAGACGGTTTAAGTCAGACCCCTGTTTTTGCCTCGCCGCTGGACAGGGGTCGATTTATTCTCAAGGCGCATAAGTATCGTTGTGCAATCGTCTGGTTGACGTAGGGTGGGCGTCCAGCAGGTTTTGTGGACGAGTGATAAAGTTAAATTCGTAAAGTGATTTCTCTTCTCCTCCTTAGTAATTGAAAGCGCCGGGTCTGGTCCCCCGGCGCTTTCAATTTAACAGGTTATTCATTTACCAGGCTTATTTTGCGCAGGTGTTTCGTCTTTTGCAGGTTGGGATGAATTCTCCTCGCGCAGCATTTCATAGACTTGCAGGCAGCCGCGGCAACAAAAATTCACCGGCTTGCCGTCATATTCTTTTGTAATAACATACTTTGCGATTGCCATTGCACCGCAGTGATCGCATTTGATCGTATCTACCATAGCATTACCTGTCCAAAGGAAAGTGAGGGAATGAGGTTCGCCACTGCCAGTCCGCGTAAAACGGTTTGCACTGCAAAGAGCATCAAGAGCACCGCTGCAACCGAAGTTAAACGTCCGCGCAGTTTGGGGCTGAGCCAATTCGCGACCAGACCAAACCCAAGCAGGGTCGGGACCGTGCCGAGTCCAAAGGCGAGCATGGTCAACGCACCGCCGGTCAAAGTTTGCGCGCGCGCGGCGAGTACCAGCATCGCGAAGACCAAGCCGCAGGGCAGAAAGCCCCATAGAATGCCGAGCGTCAACGTGGCGAGGAAACTGCGTTTGCTGAACAGTTCACGCATGCGTTTCATCGGGGTGTTGCCGCCGGTCATTGAAACAAGAGCAGCTTCGATAGGAGGCAGAACGCCCAACAGACTGAGCGAGACCAACAGCATGGCGAGTCCCACCAACACCGAGAACATGCCCTGCCAGCCCAGCATCCCGCCGGCCTGGTTGAGAAGCGAACCCGCCAGTCCGATCACGGCACCGAAAAAAGTATAAGTGGTGATCCGTCCAAGATGGACAGGCAGAAGCTGCAGGATGCGCGACAGCATGGTGAGTTGAATGCCGTCTGCGGAGGCTTGCGCCGCCTGGCGTGCTGAATAGATGGCGACGATGCCGCCACACATGCCCAGACAGTGACCGAAACTGCTGATGAGCCCTGTGACGAAAGCAAGCGCGAGATTGCTGGGCAGCATCTATAAGCCTACATCGAAGAAAACGGATTGGGTCTGCCCGCCGCGCGTGATGATGACTTCAATGCGCCACCAGCCGCGCATGGTGAAGGGCGCTGTGCCGCTGTATTTGCCATCGGAACCTGAGGGCAGGTCGGGCTGGTTGGGCGGCATGCGCATGGCTGGCATGGTCAGATCCAGTGAGATGGTCGCATCGTTGATCACCTGCCCAGCTGTATCGGTCAATGTGACGGTGAACTCGCTCATATCGGCAGTGGGTGGATATGGATTCAAGGTGAGTGAAACGATCATATCCCCCGATTGTTGCGCCGCTGTTCCCTGCGGCAATTCGCCGGTGACGGCTTTCACTGCATCGGAGAGGGGGATCTGACTCCCGTCACTGGAAACAGCCATGAGCGGCAGATCTGAGCCGCCCATCATCCCCCGCCGCATGCGCATCATCATTGCCCCCACCAATACGACCCCCGCGATCACAATTGTGACCACGATCAAAGTTGCTTTCTTGTTCATTGTGCCACTCCCAAATTTTGATAGATTCGCTTACCTGTTTATAGTGGCATTTTATCATCTCCCCAATTTTCCTTCCC
>CAZMQE010000113.1:7692-9178 GCA_964568115.1 uncultured Anaerolinea sp. | reverse complement strand
GATCTGTGCGCCGCCTTGTACACCGTGATGCCATTCATCGAACCAGACTGCGCCTTTGGTCTGCGCCAGGGCAAGGATATTCAGCACCAGTTCGGGGTTACCGGCTTGTTTCAAACCCGCGTTTGTGAACACATCAGGGATCGTTCCCAAAATAACGCGTCCCTGGCCCTGTTCGAATGAAACTAAAACAGGCTTGCCTTTGTGCGCCGCCAGGACGACATAATCATCACGTTCCGTAGCTAAAGCAACCCGTGCTTTTGCATAGGTCAGATCGCCAAGCGCTGGTGAAGTCAAAAGCGGAGTCTCAACAGCAGGCGGAGAATCGTTTTCAGGCAGAAACTCGAAAGAGAAATCATAGTGATCGACCAGGGAATATACGCCGTATTGTTCGCCAATGACGATCAGCATCCCGCCGTTTTCAACCCATTGATCCATGGATTTCAATTCGGCGTCGGTCAGGAAAGACGGCTCCAGGGCAAAGAGGATGGTGGCTGCCTCTGGCGGGCTGAAACTTTCCAACACCTGCTCGTTCACAGGATAGTGTAATTCCTGTACCCATAATTTCAATGCGAGGGCACCATCTGGCGCAGAGGAAATGGTCGACAATTTGGGATACACCTGTTCAGCCTGTTGCCGGGTTGCTGCAAAAGTAATAATAGTCAACAGCGCCAGCATGATCCCGATCCCCAGTTTGGCATCGCGCGAGAGCGTCTTCACTCTTTATTCTCCCGCAATTTCTCAACGTGGGTAACATAAGCCTGGTAGGTCTTCTCGTCCACTTCTTCAAACCCATACCAAACGCGGTCAAACAGATCGATCACACTGCGTAACGGGTTCGCCAGAACAGGCTTGGATGCGACACTCCGCAAATATTCGCGGTTGGTGCGCGAGCGGTCATAGCGCAGGAGTCCCTGTTCATCCAGTGTCAGTAGAGAAGAAAGATACAAATAACGGATCGCCGTGCGGTAATCCCCCTGCGTTGAAAGTATCTGGGCGCGTTGCATGGCACTTGTTGAACTGAGCAGCTCGTCGCCGCCAGCCTCTGCGGCAAGCTGGGCATCCCGCACCAGGTTGCGTGAAAGATTTCTTGAGATGAAATATAGACTGACGATAAAAATGATAACAGCCGCAATGATCAAGGGCACCCGCCCGTAATACAAAGTCTTCAGAGTATAAACTGCAAGGCGTTCCATGAACGCCGCAAAGGCATCGATGATCTTTTGCAACCAGCCGGGGGCAGTTACCGCTTCTGGCTCGCTCCATTGAAATTCGGGGCGTGCCAGAATTTCCTGCAGCGGCAGAACGTCTTGAACTGTAAAAATATTTTGTGGATATGCCTCGTGTGCGCTCAACAAGGCGTCGAACAATTTTTCCAGACGCTGTAGATCAGGCGTAACGTTCTTTAATTCCGCCACAAGGTACGCTGAATCGATCTGCATAACGCTTTGATCCGGAAATTCCACAGCTGTGACTTTTTCCCACTGCG
>CAZMQE010000113.1:0-7592 GCA_964568115.1 uncultured Anaerolinea sp. | reverse complement strand
GCGCCGGCTGACCCACTGCCGAAAGACTCGTCAGAGACAGCAATGTGATCAGCCAGACCGCGAAAAGAGAGCGCATTACAATTAACGGAAAAGGGAAGGCAGAAGAAATACACTCCCCATGATGATCGAGATAAAGAAAATATAAATACCCGCTGCCCCCAGTGTCAGAATGGCAAAGTTACCCAAATCTGAGCCTGCGATCAGCCGTTCATTAGTCACCGCCGCAGGTGCCGCCATGACCTGATCGATATTTGCCTGGTCAGATGCATCGACTGTGAGTAAGGCAATATCAAAACCTTCGGTGCGAACGCGCAGATCAAAGTAGATCAACGTGAACGCCGCCATCTGCAATGGATAATAGATCAGGATGGCAATCAGTTGCACAAGCGATTGAACAATGGTACGCAGTATCAATCCTGAGGTTGGATCACTAAATGCCCCGAGGGTGCCCGCCAGTGCAGCATTTATGATTAAACTGGGACCAGTAACGATCAGCATACTGAACAAATAGAGCACAAAGACATACCCAAGCACGGGCCAAAAACGGCGGCGCACCAAACTCCACGCGCGGCGGACCGAGCTAATCACACCCTGTCCCTCCAACACCACCACCGGCGCCACCATGGGGCTGACAGCCGTCAACAGGACTACCAACATCCCCAAGCCAGTGACCCAGCCGATACAAGGGATGATGATCCACCAGAAAACAAATGCAATGGACAACAAGCCCACCAACAGCAGTGCACCGAGCAAAGGCAGCCAGGATTTTCCAATACCACGATAGGCACCCAATATGCTGGTTGGCTTGCCGAGGTAATTATCCGCCACAGCTCGCGTCAAGGCGCCGGTTGCAATCCCTTGCACAAAGATGAATTGCAAAAATGCCACTACCAGGCTTGAAAGCATCCCGCCCCAATAGGCATAGTTCGTAAAGATCTGCTCCGGAGACGAGGTCAGCGTATCCAAAGAACTGGTCATCAATGCTGTGGAAGCAATTTGCAGGATCATCAGCGGCACATACACCATTGCCACGATACCAACAAAAGTGATGAAGTTGCGGCGATACAAACGGATCGCCTGGTCAAGCAATTCACCAAGGCGCAAAGGGCGGAGTGTGAGAGGCGCTGGATTTTCCATAGTTGCTCCTTAATATACGATGCTCATCTTTAGGATTGATTATACAAGCTTCTGTTGTTCAAGAATCAAATCTGTACAATTCCCCGCAAGTCGCAGCCTGCGATCAGGTCACGCACACTTTTCTGCTTCACTGGGTGTACGAAATCAGGCGCGATATCCATCATCGGCAGCAACACAAAGCCGCGCTCATGCACTCGCGGATGTGGGATCATTAACGTCGGTGACTCAAAGACCAGGTTATCGTAAAACAGAATATCGATATCGATCAGGCGTGGACCGTTCTGGAACGTGACTTTACGTCCCAGCGCCACTTCAAGGCGTTTGAGATGTTTGAGCAACGCCTCAGGTTCAAGATACGTTTTTGCCATCAACACCTGGTTGAGGAACTTTTCCTGTTCAATATAACCCCAGGGCGGCGTCTCATACACCTTGGATTTCGCCTTCACCTCCATTTGCGGCGGCAGAGAAGCAATTGCCTCCTTCAAATTTGCGGCACGGTTCCCCAGGTTCGAACCCAATGCAAGAAAAATAATATGTTCATCCATGGATGCATTCCGTCAGTAACTTCAGCAAGATATTTTTCATTTACCCACACCAGGCTCACCTACACTAGGGGCACTTTCATATCCAATATTTTACTTCATCTCTTAGCTGGCAACGCATGCCATTGACATTGCAGGTGAAAGTTTATTCTCGAGTAAAATCGCTCCCATCCCTTGCTTCCCCGGTCGGAGAGATATGTCCACACTGCGCGCACTCAAACATCGTTCCTTTGCATTACTCTGGTCAGGTCAAACCCTCTCGCGTCTCGGCGATTTTGTGTATGAGATCGCCCTCTCGTGGTGGATCCTTGAAAAGACTGGTTCCGCCGAAGCCATGGGCTTAATGTGGGTTTTTGTTGCCGCCCCTTCAGTGTTGTTGTTACTCATCGGCGGTGCAGTCGTCGACCGCTTTCCGCGTGTGCGCGTGATGCTGATCTCCGATATTGGGCGCGCGCTGGCTGTATTACTCGTAGCCGTATTAGCCTACTTTGATCAGCTGCAACTTTGGCACATCTATGCCACCAGTTTCTTCTTCGGCATGGTGGATGCCTTCTTCACCCCAGCCTATGTGGCGCTTGTGCCGCAGATCGTCCCCGAAGAAGACTTGCCGTCCGCCAACGCCTTAACCAGCATCAGCGCCAATTTGGGACGTGTGGTTGGTCCATCGCTCGGTGCAGGGATCGTGGCATGGGTCGGTTCATCATCCGCCTTCTTCGTCAACAGCGCTTCTTTCTTCGTTTCAACCGGCTTCCTGATCCCCCTGCTTTTTATCAAACTGACGCCGCCCGCACCCTCCGAGGATCATTTCCTTGAAGATATTCGCGCGGGCTTTCGCGTGGTGATCAGCACACCCTGGTTATGGATCAGCATCCTGCTCTTCTCGCTCACCAACGTCACTTTGATCGGACCGTATGTCGTCGCCATGCCCTTCCTCGTCAGCGATTTTATGAAAGAGGATGTTACCCGCCTTGGCTTCATCCTTTCCATCTTCCCGATTGGGTATGTGATCGGCGGCTTCTGGTTCGGGCGTTATCACAAACTTCCCAAGCGTGGCATTTTGATGAACAGTACGCTGGCGCTTGCCGCCCTAATGCTCGGCTTGTATGGCTTGCACCTGCCCTTATGGTTTCTGGTCGTAGCGGCGCTTATCAACGGCATCGCATTACAGGCTGGCACCCTCGCCTGGACAAATCTCCTGCAAGAAAAAATACCCAATGAACAGTTGGGGCGCATCTCCAGCATTGACCAAATGGGCTCGCTCAGCCTAATGCCCGTCGGCTTATATGTGGCGGGCGTGCTTACCGAAACCATCGGGCCCTCACCCGTCTTCCTGCTCGGCGGCGGACTCACCGCTCTGGCAGGCTTGCTTGCCCTCCTGCATCCCGCCATCCGCAATTTGGATTGAATGGGTCTCTCGTGTAAGTAACTCACCTTTTCCAACCCCGAAGGGGTCGAATGATTATAGATATTGATAAGCATTAAAACCTAATCCCGAAGGGATGTCATGTTGTAAAAGGTGATGACATCCCCTTGGGATTGATTTGTGAAAGGTTAGTAAGCAACACAAAGGCTCGATCAAATTCTTTGCCACATTATGCCCGCAGCGTAAATCCGTGGCTAAAAAAATCTGCTATCAAGAAGATTCTTGATAGCAGATTTTTTATTGAACTTCGTGGCGAAGATGATTACCCAGGCGCGTGTTCGTCGTAATGCCCGACCACATCGGCGGCGAGCCAGCCTTCGATATCCTTATTGAGGAACGCATCCTCGGGCAGCTCGGCAACCAGATCGATCAACGCCCGGCGCACCGTTTCATAATGCGCGAACAGATCGTTATCAGACCAGGTTGAATATTTCCTGATCAGTTCGATATTATATTCATCTGCCGAGGGGTCGGTCCACGTGAAGCCTGGCGTATCCAGGATCCCCGTAATGATGCGTGCGCCTTCCTCCCACCACCCGATCACATGCGCCAGCAGATCGTGAAAAGTCGCAAAGCCCTGCTGCGCTAAAAATCCCTTTTGCTTCTCAGCCTCAAGTTGGTTGAAGTCAGCGATGTAGGTTGCCCACTCATTTTCCAACAGATCGATGACCATAAAGCGACTCAAGGCGACGAGATGCTCGCGCGCATGATGGAAGATGATGCCATGCAGCCAGGTCTTAACGCGCCGATTCTCGAACACCGCTTCATTCATCGACTTTAGGTCTGCTGCTATTTTCTGACGCGTTTCCTCAAACCGATTCAGAAACGCGGCCTCATCCCAATCCTTGAACTTCGCGACCGCTTCCGCGTTGAACACATCGAAATCATATTTCCTGCGCTCATATTCGCGTTCCTGCGCGATGGCAAGGATGATGCCCATGCCCTCATCCCACCATGCCAAAATGTGTGCCAGCATATCGCGGAACTGTTCATACCCCATCGCTTTGACGCGCTGCATTTGTTCATCCTTGGGCAGGCGGTTAAAACGTTCGATATACGTGCCCCACTCGCTATTTACATAATCCAGCGTACGTTGTTTGGTGATCGGCATTGCAAACCCTCCGCAAGTTTGTGTGTGGAACCCTGCTATACTTTGAGCACCCAGATTTTACCCCATGCACCAAATATCGACCCCAAATCAATGACGAACGTCACTGTTACAAATGACCCCATAAAGGGTTTAATACTTCAAATTACGCAGGTCCACTTTCAAAGTGCTGGCAACTTAACCCTGCCACGCTATCACACGCGCCTCACAAGGTTAGATCCATGCTCCAGACGCTTGAAAAAAAGAAAAAATTTGTTATGATGATAAAGAGATGATCGGGCTACCCAAACGCAACCCCAGGAACCTATTCCTGGCTACAAAGTTCGAGATCGTGCTGATTGGTCCTAGAGGCAGTGGCAAATCAACGCTTGCCGCATTGCTCTCAAAGAGGCTGGGTTTGCCGCGCCGCTCCATCGATGAAGTGCGCTGGAGATACTACGATGAGATTGGCTACGATCTGGACGTTGCCCGTTATAAGCATAAACAGGAGGGATTTTGGGGGCTTTACCATTACTGGAAGCCCTTTGAAGCCCATGCCGTCAAACGGTTATTACAGGATTTTAGGGATTGTGTATTCGACCTTGGGGGCGGAAATTCGGTCTATGAAGATGAAGGCTTGTTCGAACAGGTGCGTGAACTACTGGCGCCGTATGCCCATGTCATCTTGTTGATGCCCTCGCCCGACCCGGAAGAATCGATACAGATCCTCAATGCCCGCGTCGACTATGAATCAGACAGCCAGCGCGAAGTGAACGAGCATTTTGTCCGGCATCATTCGAATTATGACCTCGCCAAGTTCATTGTGTACACACAAGGCAAGACCCCTGAAGAGACCTGTGAAGAAATAGTGACTTGGATTCGTGAGAAAAAATAAATTCACTCCAGCAGGTGTGTTGCACCTGCCAGAGTGAATCAATCCTTCACTCAAATCATATAACTTATTTTTCTTGTCAGTGAGTGCAGCGCACTTATTACTTTATAGTACCTGCCGCATTCACAAAATCCGCAAACAGACCATACGCCGTTTCCACTGGTCCGCCTTGCATGCCGGGCTTTTCGGAGAGCGTGATCGAGTAATCGAGGATCACATCCGTGCGGAGTGTGAGACCGGTGCTGGAATTCATCATGCCATATAGAGGTGATGATGAGTCGACCAACTGCGGTGCAACGCTGGCATTCACTGTATCCCCAACTTTTTCAGCAGAACAAACTAATTTATAGCGCTTGCCTTCCGCTTTGGCTTTGGCGATCATCTCAGAAGTGATGCCGCGGATGCCGGTCGGGTTGACCTGTTGCGGCGTCATCGGAGTATCCATCAACACGGTGACCAGCGCTGCGACTTTGATCGCCGCATCCCAGCCATCCACATCATTGGTGGGATCGGTCTCCGCCACGCCAATGGACTGACAGTATTTCACCGCATCTTCGTACGATTCGCCATTTTCCATTCTCGATAGAATGATGTTCGTCGTTGCATTAAAAATGCCTTTGATGGAGGCAAGCTCCGCTAACGGAAACGCTTCACGGAAAACTGAGAAGACGGGTGCACCGCCCAACACCGCGGATTCAAACATGAACTTTTTGCCTTTTGATGCGGCGAGCGACGTTAATTCACGATAGCCGTGGACTACCGGTCCCTTGTTGGCGGTGATGACGTGCATGCCCAGATTTAACGCGGCGCGGATGTGGTTGAGGGCGGGCTGTCCCGTTTGGGTGTTGACAGGGGAATTCTCGAACATGACGCTGGCTTGAGATTGTTGAATCACTTCCAGTGAGTTTTCAATGAGGGAAGATGAAAGCGGCGAGATGGATTGTTTACTTTCAACGAGCTCAAGGGCTTTGTTAATATCAAGCCCGTTGGGGTTCACGGCAAAGCCATGGCTGCCCGTCGCGATGCCGGTGATGGAATAAGTGATATTGTGTTTGGATCTGAGCAAGTCGCTTTTGCGTTCAAGCAGACGCGCCAAGGAACGGGCGACGTTTCCGAATCCGATGAAGGCGAGGTTGTAATTCATAAGTTCTCCTGTGTCATGTGCCAGGTATCACGTGATACTTGACACGTGGAACCTGATACTTTTATAGTGGCGGCCACGGCATGGCGCGGCGGTCGCGGGGTTGACGGGGGAAGAGACCCTTTTTGCGAATCGCATCTGTGCGGGACTGGAGTGCGATGATCTCGTTCGGGCTGAGATGCGGCTCAAGGTCAGCGAGCAGATTCGGGCTTAGAGTGAGGCGGGCGAGTAAGTCGTCGGGGATCTTTTGCCCGCTGAAGTCCCATAGCACGGTCCGCAATTTGTCTTCTTCGTGAAAGCAGATGCCATGATCGATGGCGAAGAGTTTGTGAGTTTCATTCTCGAAGAAGACATGTCCACCTTTGCGATCGGCGTTGTTGACGAGCAGGTCGAAAAGCACAACCGGGCGGAGAAGGTCTTTATCTTCACTGGTGAAATTGAAGTAGTGATATTCGGGGTCGTAATCAATAAATTGTTGCAGCGAGCCCGCGCCGTAAGGACCCTCTTCGCGCAAGATCGTGAACGGGACAATGTGCAAGCCCAGCGCTTCGCTGATGAGATATGCGGCGACTTCACGATGTGCAAGGGAGCTTTCGGGAAAATCCCACAAGGGTTGTTCGCCGCGTTTGGGTTTGTAGACGGCGGGATAGGTTTGGTCTTCGTAGGTGACTTCAACGAGAAATGTGTAATTTGAACCCAGCATGAACTGACCTTTGAGTTCAAGGTCGCCGTGTTGTAATACTGTTTGAAAGGGGATTGGATCGGTCATCGTTTGCAAGTTAACAGGTTTACACTTTGAAGCATTTCAACATGTAAACGTTCAAATGCTAATGCAGACGCCCGTTCTTCTTGGGACAGAAATGACCGCCGGGTTCTTCAGGCTGACCGCACTGCGGACAGAGCGTACGCCCGCGTGAACAAACTTCTACGCCCCAGCGTGCCAGCGTGCGGACTTGCGTGCGCGTCGCCCAAAAGCGGACGACGGCTGCGGTTTCAGGGTCATCTTCTTCGGTCAATAGTTCCTTGACGAACAGCACGACCATGTCGCGGTCTTTATCGTAGCCGAGTCCGATCTCGCCCACGCGAAAGAGCGGGTCGACCGGCGGGTTGATGCGCATCACTTCTTCCACGTAATCGCCGGAGGCTTCAGAGAGATCTGGGTTTTGCTCATCAAGCTGTGAAAGGAATTGTTCGATGCCGATCGCCATCGAATTCAATTGCGCCTTCTCGATGATCACGGTAATCGTGCGCTGATCCTGAAACGCTTGAATATAAAACACGCGCTGACCGGGTTTCCCGATGGCATCCGCGGTGATATGGTCACAGGGGTCAACATCAATTTCAAATCTTGGCATGTGGCGAGTATACCA
>CAZMQE010000112.1:4578-9201 GCA_964568115.1 uncultured Anaerolinea sp. | reverse complement strand
GCCTGCGCCTTATCGCGTGCGGCGAACGCGACACTATCGGCATTGAAATATTTTTTGACCCCATCAAAATCCACACGGCAATCGCCAGGGACATTCGCGAGGCAATAAATATTTTCCTTGCGGTTCAAGCGCACCTGCAGCGTCATGGATTTAACCGACTGCTCGATGCGGTTGCCACGGATCTGCGCGATGAGCTCTGTGCGTCCTTCCGCCACGTGTTCGATGACGCGATAGCTCGCGCCTTCTTGATCGAGTAATGCACAGAGTTGTGCGTGGATATCACTCATATCAAAATATTATACAGGGAAAGTATTGTGAAAATAAAAAACGTCGAGATGCAATTTCATCTCGACGTTTTTACAAGCATATAAACGCGGCTCAAGGGCACGCGCCCAGCGTATCGCCATGACCAAGGTGCGCTGGCACGGCAGAGGACGAGATGCTCAAGGTATGTCCGCCTTTTTTATCGGGCTTATGACACACCAATACTTTTTCGCCGTTTTCTGACGTGTTACCGTCATTGGTGTCGCCAATCTCAACATTTAAGATGATGATCTGCGCGATCACAATTTGACCATCATCAGAAACGCATATCACAGCTAAAACAACCTGGTTTGGAGCAAGCACTATATCATTGGTCTCGCTAGCGTTGCTGTTTTCTGCATTAGCCTGTGCTTGATCATCTTCCTGAAGCGTTACAGGTGCGGGCCAGCCTAAAAATCGGATCGCATTGCCATCTACACTGAGAATGGTCGCGATGACTCTTGCACATCCAGAAATTTCTGTGGGCTCGCCCAGCGGAGCGATGCTGAGCACATCCCAGGTGCCATCGGTCAGGAGCAGGATCTCTACGCGGACGACCATGTCCACTGTGATCTCACCTTGGATATCTGTCTCATCAGTGACTGTGAGCGTAATGTCATTCACCACCCAGGGGTCAATCGAGTCCACGGTGCCGATCAGGATAATGATGGGATCTGTCTGTTCTTTAGCAAGTTCTATGGAATACGCCACCCAGGTTTCATCTTCAAGAACCACACCACGCACCTTCACGAGATCGCCAACTTCCAAACTTTCTTCGATCTGGGTTGTTTCGCGGGTCTCGAAAGTGATGCCTGCCACTGTCCAGGGGTCGGTGCCTTCGAGTTCGCCAACCAATTCGACAGTCGCGCCTCCCACTGGCACCCAGGCGCCGTTGCCATCCTTTACTTCAACGACGTTATTATCCAAACGAAATACACCGTCATCGCTCAGTTGTGATCCACTAAACACTGTGCAAGACAACATGATGAATATAATTCCCAGATACCCCGCCAGTCGTGACCGAGGAAAAACCGATTTAGTATTTGTACTCATGCTACCTCCAGAAAAGATTATCGCTAACAAACTCTACTAAGATAGTAGCACGTTTGGCTCTACAAACAATCGGGCACTTGGGGGAGGTGTGGCTTTCTATTTTGATAACAGATGAACTGTTATCAGGGGCATTTATTTCACCGCATACACAGCGTATCCGCGCGGGGGCGCATAGAACTGCGCGCGACCGTCACGGTCGGTGGGTTGGTTGATCGGGCGCGCCCGGTCGGTTCCGCTCCACCAGGCAACGGGTTGGAAAGAGGCGTTGATAAACTTCGTGGTCACAGTACGTCCGTTCCAGTTGTCGCCACGGTTGTTGAGCACGTAGATGAGTCCCGGTTTATCACCGTACCCGGTGCGCTGCATGATGTAGAGGTTGTCATCTACATACAAAACTTCGGTATTGCCACCGGCATATTTTTCATGCGCCCCCACCAACGCGGCGATGCCATGCGGGGTGCCATCCAACGCCAGATTGAGATTGAAGTAGTCATACCAGAACACACAGGGATAGCCCTCATGCGTGAGGATGTATGAATACGCCAGCAACTTGTCATTGACGATGGGGCGACCTTCATCGCGCAGGTCGTGATTTTCAACGAAGGTCACCACACTTTGCGGCTGCTTTTGCGAAACCGATTCCCAGGTAATGAGATTTTTTAAACTAAAACCATATTGATCGCAAAGCGCCTTGAGCATTTCGCGCAATGGGAAATCGAATGCATCCACGGGGTTGGAGTTTGAGAAATTCGCCATGTCCACCCACTTAAGCGTGCTGGAGGTCGAGTCCCAATATTCAGCCACGCCATACGGCGCAAAATATTCACCATTGCGCGTGTATCGATATTCCTGCATGGCTTGAATCGTTGCCGCACCAAAGCCTTTGACGAAATCATAACGAAAGCCATCGAAACCGATTTCTTCGATCAACCAACGGGCCAGATTCATAAGTTCATTGAAGACATACGGATTGCGATGTGAAAGGTCGGGCATATCGCCGAAGGTCATTTCATCCCACGCTTCATATTTGTTGGGATGAAAACTTTCCCAATTACGCGCGAACTTGCCGCTCTTTGGATTGAACAAAGTCCAGCGTGATTGATTGGTGATGGGATTGACCTCCTGTGCGTCAGCTCCGCTGTTGTGATTGTAGACCATATCCGCGATCAGACTCAGCCGGTGGCTGTGTGCCGTTTCAATGAGCTGACCCAACTCTGCACGCGTTCCAAACCAGGTTGGGGTCGATCCCTTCTGGTCGAACTCGCCGAGGTCGTAATAATCATACGGGTCGTAGCCCATCGAGGGCCCATTCAGGTTTGCGGCTTTATGTACTGGCGGCAACCACAATGACGTGAACCCCGCTTTCGCCAACGCTGGCACCTGCTCGCGGACATAGTTCCACCATTGAAATTCTTTGCCATCCACGCGCGGACAATCCCAAAAGAAAGTTTGTAGCATGACGCCCATGTGATCGCTCCTCAAATAAGTTGGCGCAATTTTAGCCGATAAGCCAACTGAAAAATACAGACAACATCATTACTATAATTTCCTCGCCTATCGTAAACGATATACACGCGCTTCATAAGGACGCAGCGTGATCTGATGAATATCGCCAGCCTCCACAGCGTAGTTGCTGATCAGCAATTCACTGGTCGTACAAGAAATATCTTCCGGCAAATGAAACTCAGGGGTGTTCGTACTGAAGTTCAAGATCACCAGCAGACGGTCATCATCCAGCGTGCGGGTGAAGGCATAGATCTCCGCGTGCGCTTCCAGGATCAAGTCATACGCACCGTAGACGATGATCGGGTTTTCCTTCCGCAGCTGGATCAATTTTTGATAGTAATAAAAGACCGAGTTCGGGTCTGCCAATGCCTGGGCAGCATTGATCTCGGTATAGTTCGGGTTGACCTTGATCCACGGCGTGCCCTCGGTAAAACCAGCTTGATGACTGGTGTCCCACTGCATGGGCGTACGAGCGTTATCACGGCCCTTCACTTGAACGAGCCGAAGAACTACCTGCGGGTCAGCGCCCTGCTCATGGACCATCTCACGATACAGGTTCAGCGACTCAATGTCACGATAGTCCTCGATCGATTCGAAGGCAACGTTGGTCATGCCGATCTCTTCGCCTTGATAAATATACGGTGTGCCTTGTTGTAAGTGAATAAACGTACCAAGCAGCTTGGCAGATTCCACCCGGAATTGACCGTCATTTCCAAAGCGCGAGACCGTGCGCGGCTGGTCATGGTTCGAGAGATAGATGCTGTTCCAGGCGCGATCCTGCAAACCCTTTTGCCAACGGGACATGATCCGCTTTAGGTCTGCCAACTTCCAGGGATGAATGCTGCGGCGTGAATCTGAGCCGCTTTCGGCATCGATCCCCATATGCTCAAATTGAAAGACCATGGTCAAGGCGCCGGTCTGTTCGTTGGCGATCAGCACCGCTTCCTCCGGGCTGACACCGGGTGTCTCACCTACTGTGAGGATGTCATACTTCGAGAGCACCTGCTCTTTCATCTCGGTCAAAAATTCCATCATGCGCGGACCGTTGAGGAAATACTGTCCGCCGTAGTGATAGGGGGCCGCCGAGCTGGGTTCTACCGAGGGCAGCCCTGGTGTCTTGGAGATCATATTGATCACATCCATGCGGAAACCATCGATGCCTTTTTGCAGCCACCAATCCATCATCTGGAAGACCGCCTGCCGCACTTTGGGGTTTTCCCAATTCAGATCAGGCTGCTTTTTGCTGAAGAGATGCAGGTAGTATTCATTGGTGGTCTCATCGTATTGCCAGGCTGAGCCGCTGAAATGCGAGACCCAATTGTTGGGTTCCCGTCCATCTGCACCGGCGGGACGCCAGATATAGTAATCACGATAGGGGTTGTCCTTTGACTTGCGCGCCTCTTGAAACCAGGGATGCTCATCGGAGGTGTGATTCACCACCAAGTCCATCACCAGCTTGATGCCGCGCTTGTGCATTTCGGCGAGCAGTTCATCCCAATCAGCCATGCTGCCGAACTCGGTCATGATCGCTTGATAATCGCTGATGTCGTAGCCATTGTCATCATTGGGTGATTTGTACACCGGCGACAACCAGACCACATTGATGCCCAATTCCTTCAGATAATCTAACTTCTGAAGAATGCCGCGTAAATCTCCAACCCCATCGCCGTTACTATCCCGAAAGCTGCGCGGATAGATCTGATAGACGACGCTTTCCTTCCACCAGGTTCTGTTCATTGTATATGCTCCTTAACTTATATT
>CAZMQE010000112.1:1688-4478 GCA_964568115.1 uncultured Anaerolinea sp. | reverse complement strand
TCGCCCCACTGCAAACATACAAACTCATCCGCACGCAGTTCGGCAATCACACAGTCGGTGTGACCGATGCCATGCGCGCTGACAAAGTCATCGTCAATATTAGTTAAGACCAGCGGCAGCATCAAGTGAAACAAACCGCCATGTCCGACAAGCAAAACGTCTTCGTCATCGTTCCGTTTCAGCGATTCGATGAACGGCACGAAACGCTTCTGAATATCCACAAAGCTTTCGCCGCCTGCAGGCTTGCTCAGATAATCGTGACGAAGAGTCCAGTCTTCGTAATATTGACGGTGCAAGCGCCAGCTTTCTTCATCCGACTTCCCTTCCAGGACCCCGCAATGATATTCGCGTAACGCCTCGGTCACCCGATACGGTAAACCCAATGTTTGATACAGAATATCAGCGGTATCCATGGCACGCAGCACCGGGCTGGAGTACATGGTGGCGATGGGCGCATCCTTGAGACGCTCTGCCAACACTTCCACTTGTTGTCTGCCAAGTTCCGTCAACCCAAAGGGACTCCCGTAGTTCGAGATCACATGCTGGGTATTGGCTTCGCTTTCACCGTGACGAACAAAGTAGAGTTTCATAATTTTTCTGAACTCACATCAAGCCCCACCACCAGCGCGGACTGCGCCCACTCGCTGAGTGAGCCATCGGACTCGCGTTCTTTGTATTTATCGGCGAGTAGGTTGCGTGCCAGCAATTGTTCGGCTTGATCTTCCACGATGCGGGCGGTGGCGTAGAAGGTTTGTTTGGCGATCCGCACGGTGACGGCGGGATTCTTTCGCAGATTCTTGACCCAATCCGATTTGCCATCGCCGGACATGAGATAGAGCGTGGTGTTGTTCAGCCCGAACCAGATCTCGATCTCGTGCGGGTTGCCGGTAACACGCCCGATCGTGGTGAAGTAGCAGTATTCTTCCTGCTGTAGGTCATGCAGTGGTCTCGTCATCTTCCACCTCATTGGAAAGGAAATAGGTTTGCGCCGGGAGCAATAGATGCTTACGTTTGTTGGTGGTGTAGACCGTGGTGCAATAGGGACGCGGCAAGCGTTTGATCTCGGACGAATCGTACAAGTGAATGGAACGGCTGGTAATGGACTCGATCACCGTCCAGTGCTCGTGGTAGCCCTCCATACCGAGAATGACGGCACGCCGCGGTGTGCCGTTCAGAAAATATTGCAGGGATTGCCAGAACGTGGTCAGGGGCGGGTTGGGAACACCGCGCCAGGGGACCTGTATGCTGGAAATACGCTGTTTACCGACCACTTTATCAAGGATCATGAGCATCTGGGGATGGTGGATGCCGCCGATCAGGAATTTGCTCAACAACCCGCGCCGCGCGAGGAAATGGACCAGGTCATTGAACAGCTGCTGGGTCTCGTCATCGGAGGAGCGGTTGATGATGCGCTCGGCGTTGACGATCGAGTAGAGCCCGCACAGGGAGTCGAGTCCGCCTTGTTGGAACGGAAGCAGTCCGAAGGTCGATCTGGAAGCGGGGGACATGCGTCGATTTTATCCCATTTGGAAGTTGCCAAAATTAATGTACAGTTGTCATATCGAAACATCGCGTCCCGCCGCAGCAGGGGGTGAAGTCCACCTGTCACATAAAATCAGTTCTTTTGTCAGATTGCGGAGCAAGGGGAAATTGGGTAAGATAAAGGCGCCATGAACCAACATTTGGCAATCAGCCTTCATGACATCCTATGTCAAAAGGTCAGCGTGCCTGACAGGTATCTCCATATACCTGCCGGGCTTTTTTTATCTCTGTTTTACAAGGAGTAAGCATGCAGACACCCTGGGAATATCGTTACGCCCACCGTACACAGAAAATGGGAAGCTCGGTCATTCGCGAATTGCTCAAGTTCACCGAGCAGCCTGACATTATTTCGTTCGCAGGCGGGTTGCCTGCACCGGAGGTCTTCCCGATCAAGGAATTCCGGGATGCCTGTAATTTCGTACTGGATCATTTTGGTCCGCAGGCGTTGCAGTACAGCACCACCGAGGGCTACCTGCCGTTGCGTGAAATGATCGCGCGGCACACGGCGCGCTATAGCGTACAAGTGGATGCCGATAACATTATGATCACGTCTGGTTCACAGCAGGCATTGGATTTTATCGGACGTTTGTTTTTGAATCGCGGTGATTACATTGTGGTGGAATCGCCCACATATCTTGGTGCGTTGCAGGCGTGGAATGCGTATGGCGCGCAATATATCGCGGTACGCACGGACGAGAACGGCATGATCGTGGATGAATTGGAAGCCGCGCTTCGAATTGGACCGAAATTTATCTACGTGCTCCCGAACTTTCAGAACCCTGGAGGCTCGACCCTCAGCCTCGAACGCCGCAAGAAGCTGGTGGAATTGGCGGACAAGTACGGTGTGCCGATCGTGGAGGATGATCCCTACGGGCAATTGCGCTATGAAGGTGAGCATATCCCCTCCGTGGTTTATTTGGATAGCGAGTTCCGCGGTCCGAATGGCGGACATTACAGCGGCAACGTGATCTACTTGAGCACGTTCTCAAAACTGCTCGCACCGGGCCTGCGGTTGGCGTGGGTCATTGCACCGCCGGAGGTAATCCGCAAACTGGTGATGACGAAACAAGCGGCAGACTTACATACATCCTCGTTCAATCAATTCGTGGCGTATGAAGTGGCGAAAGGCGGGTTCCTCGATGAACACGTCAAGGTGATCCGCGCTACGTATAAGGAACGCCGCGATGTGATGGTTGAAATGATGGAGGAGATGTTCCCCGCTGGCGTAACGTGGCGTGAGCCGCAGGG
>CAZMQE010000112.1:0-1588 GCA_964568115.1 uncultured Anaerolinea sp. | reverse complement strand
TTTCGCTAATCTTTTGAGTTCGCAGAGAGTAGTGTAGATTCTTAGACTAAGAGTTTGTTGGAGATAATCCAAACAAAGAGCCGACCTATTGGGTCGGCTCTTTTAGTGTAAATCAGTGACATCGTGCCCGTAGGGTAAATCCGTGGCAAGGGCTTGAAAGAGTTAGCCCTCTACATACGGAACGTATTCAGCGCGGGCGATGCCCTGCTTCATGGCAGTCTCAGCCACGGCGCGCGCCACCTCTTGATGCACTTTTTTATCGAGCGGGTTGGGCATCAGTTCACCGGCGGGCGTCATGCGCACCAACACTTCCATGGCGGCGATCAACATCTCGTGCGTGATGCGCGGGGAATTCGAATCCACAGCGCCGCGGAAAATGCCAGGGAAGCCCAACACATTGTTCACGGATTTGCCATCCGCGGCGAACGCAGCACCGTTTGCCAGCGCCACATCCGGGTCGATCTCGGCATTCGGGTTGGATAACGCCAGAATCACCTGACCCTTACGCACCATCTCGGGCTTGATGAGATTCGGCACACCGGTCGTCGCCACGACGATATCACATTGCGCCATGATCTCTTTCAAGCTGGAGGCGATACCACCCTCCCGCACAAATCTGGCGACGGCTTCGCCGTTCAGATCCGCACCGAGAACTGGATTGCCAGTGAGACGCATGAGCATCTTCCCGATGGCGTTCCCCGCCGCACCCAAACCGATCTGACCGATCTTCACCTTATCCAACGCCACACCGGCGCGGCTGGCAGCCACCTTCAACGCCGCCGTGCTGACCACCGCCGTCCCATGTTGGTCATCATGCAGCACCGGGATATCGAGCATGGCTTGCAAGCGTTCTTCGATCTCAAAACAACGCGGCGCAGAAATATCTTCGAGCTGGATCGCGGCAAAGGTCGGGGAAATCGCAGCGATGGCTTTGACAATTTCATCGGGGTCTTTGGTGTTCAACAGGATCGGCATCCCTGAAAGACCGACCATGGTTTCCATCAGCATGGCTTTGCCTTCCATCACGGGCATGCTTGCCAGCGGACCAATATCCCCCAACCCCAATACCGCTGTGCCATCGGTGACGATTGCCACCATGTGACTAATACTTGTATATAAACGCGCCAGTGACGGGTCATCGGCGATCTTCAAACAGACTTCTGCCACACCGGGAGTATAGACGCGGCGCAACGTGGCGATCGAATCAATGGGGAAACGCGAACGGATGGCGATCTTGCCTTTGGTGTGCAGCGCCAGTACTTCATCACGGACTTCGAGAACACGTGTGCCTTCGTTATGGCGCATCGCCTCGATGACCTTGTCCATGTGTTCGGCATCATCGGCGTAGATGGTGATATCGCGCACCACGCTTTGGGCGGTCTCGGTGATCATATCCATGCTGCCGACGGAAGCATCCACACTTGCGATGGCGGATAATAAACGTGCCAATACGCCAGTCTTGCGTTCATTCCGAACACGAACAGTCCGCATCATCTTACGTTCCCATGCCATAGCTCGCTCCTTTTTTGAAATATACGAATATCCACCCTGATTAATGTTTGGATATTATACGTCTGTTATCTGGGTT
>CAZMQE010000111.1:7016-9270 GCA_964568115.1 uncultured Anaerolinea sp. | reverse complement strand
GGTATTTCTGGCAGTACGGTTGAATTCCATTTGAAAAACATTTACGCCAAGGTTCAAGTGAGTTCCAGAATGGAATTGGTTTTGAAACTGGGGCAATCCACAGGGGCAGGCAAGAGAGCGCCTGCTGGAGACCTATGGCGTTCCACAGTTGCGGGTAATGGGGAAATCACCGAAAATGGAGACCAGTCCAATTCACGGAATTGGGTTACATCTTTGAGAGAGACCGTCTCTTTAATCGGTAAGGAGTTAAAAATGGATAGTTCGTTGAATTCAAATGCCAGCAAGGAAGGCAACAGTGTCACGTTCTTTGAATCGATCCGCATATGTTTCACAAAATACGCGGAATTTAATGGGCGCGCGTCACAGTCAGAGTTCTGGTGGTTTATGTTGTTCGTCACATTGGTCGCTTCGGCGTTGGTATATTTGAGCCAGAGTTTAAGTAACATATTCCTAATCGCCATATTACTACCCCTATTGGCGGCGGGATCACGTCGACTCCACGATTGCGGCAAGAGCGGCTGGTTGCAATTGTATCTGTTGGTTCCAGTGGGCGGCATTATTATGCTGGGGATTTGGTGGGCAATGCCGCCAACAGATTGACAACTTTTGCAATGGACCTCTTGCATCAGTAATGCATAATCAGCCACAGAGCGCACCGAGACCTTTGAGAAAGAGTCCTTAAACTCATTTGCTCTGTGATCTCTGTGGCAAAAGATACCTTTGCAAGCGTGCGTTCACCTGCTTCGCTTCACCCCAAATTCCTTAAACTCACCCGTCACAGCTTCCCACTCCACGCGTGCCTCATCCACCCGTGACATGCGCGGACCTTGTTTCATCTGTTCGATGAACAGTTCTACTTTAGCGCGCTCCCCTTCTGCGATGGCTTCCACCGTATCGTAGCCCACATTCCGCACCCAGCCAGTTAGTCCGCCGATCTGACGGGCGGCATATTCCACGTGGGCGCGGAAGCCAACACCTTGCACACGTCCCTTTACCCACACATGCGCTCTACCGTTTGTTGGCGTATTTTTCGGGTCCATGTTTATCTACCTTTTGACGGGTGGCATTCATCCCAACAATAAGCGGGACGATGATCAACAGCGCCAGCAAAACAAAATAAGGGAGTAAATTACGGAAGGCAACGCCCCACACATCCTGCCCTAGCACACTTTCGCGCCAGTTTATATCGAGTTGCGAAAGCGAAACACCAAGAGCCCGTTGCGCGCCGTTTTCACAGTCCACACCTTCGGTGTACGTCCGTGCGAGATTCAATAGTGCGGGTGCGCCATACGTGTCACGCAGATAGGTGGTAAAGGATCGGACTTCAGCATAGGCTAGAAACGCTTGTGTAGAATCGGCTGGGAAAGATCCGCACAAGTCCGCAAGCGCAATCAGTTCATTGCGGGCGCTTGCCCCTTGCAGTACGATGCCATAATCCACAGTGGGGTTGATCTCTGCCAAAGTCGCCACGCCTTCATTCAACCAACTGGGCAGTTTCTCTGCGCCCGACCCCAGTTGACGATGGAACATAAGATGCATAAGCTCGTGCGGGATCAGTCGTTCCATGTTCACACTTTGATTCGAATCAAGTTCGATGGCAACCAGCGCCACACTCGCCTCAGGAAAAGCATGCCCCACCTCCCAAACCGGACCGCCCAAAAGCATAAGATCGTTTTGCCTGGGGTAAATATAAATATCAACCGGCTGGGTCAGGTCAACCGGCACAATCTTGTTGATGTTTTGTAGACCGGCTTGCGCAACATTCAACGCGGTCTGACCGAACGCCGCATCACCCTGCGTCCAAAACACACGCACCCCGCCCGCCTCCAGTTTCTGCCAGGTAAAGCGATTATCGTCGTAGCGCAGCGAGTATGCATCGCTTTGCAAAATATTGCCATCGCTGAGTGTCAACTCGTAATACCAGCGGATGGTCGCAAACGGTCGCACCAAATTCTGCCGGGTATCAAAACGATATTCCGATCTGCCATTGCTGAACTCAACAGGCTGCACATGGGTAACCGCCTGCGCCTCATCAAAGATCACGATATTCGCCTGCTTGACTTGGACTGGGGATATGATCTGCGCGACGAACGTGATCTGCTCCCCAAACTGATGCGTCGCAGTGGACTGCATCTCGATTCCGCTCTGCGCCCGAACCTGCTGTGTGATCAATAAGGCTGATGCGATGACTGTGAGAAGGAGGAATGTCACTCTGAGCGCCAGCGAAGAGTCTCTAATGTCGTCGTACAGATTC
>CAZMQE010000111.1:0-6916 GCA_964568115.1 uncultured Anaerolinea sp. | reverse complement strand
GTCAACGTCAGCGGACTTAAGATCGTGCTGATAAAAATGATCGCGGTGATCAATTTCGAATCAAGTTTATATTCCGTTGCCAGCACCGTGGAACTGACCATGCTCGGCATGGATGCCTGGATGGCTGTGCCCTGCCGCACCACTCCGTGGAACCCAAAGAGCGCGGCAAACATCAAAGCGATCAGCGGCGCAACGAGCAAACGCAATGCCACGCTCAACTGCATCGCACGGATACTTCCCGACAACTCCACCTTTGAAAGTTCAACTCCCAACAAGATCAACATCAACGGTATCGTGCCACCCGCCGCCAGATCCACGGCACGATACACGGGCGCCGGGATGGTGATGCTCCACGCGTTGATAAGAATAGCCAAAACCACACCATACAGGGTTGGAATTTTGAACAACCCCAACGCAGCCTCCTTGATGTTCATGTGCCCCAGTGAAGCGATCAAGACGCCCAAGGTATAGAACAACGTCGTCGTGGTGATGAAATAAATGCTCGCATACGGCAGGGCTTTATCGCCGAAAGCAAAAGAGACCAGCGGCAAGCCATAGTTACCAGTATTGGCAAACATGGTCGTGATCAAAATGGAGATCAATACCGGTCTTTCGAGTTTAAAGAGCGTACCCAGCAAATAGGTCAACGTCCCCATGCTCAGCACCATGACTGTCGTAAAGACGATCACGCTTGCCGCTTCCTTCAAGTCAAGTTTATTTTTCAGGAGGATATCAAAGACCAAAACGGGACTAAAGACATAGAACACCACGCGTCCCAAACTACGCGAATCGATGTCAAGCAGTTTGGCAAGCGTAAACCCCGCCCCCGCAAGCAGGATGATCGGCAGGATGTTGTTGGCAAAGACAGAGAGCAATGAGTTGATGGACATATTTTTATTAGGAATTTACCAGTCTCATGTAGGTCACGGTTGTAGCTTGACTGCTGCTAGACATATCCCGTCACGTTGAAAACGTGACCTACGTTTTGGCTACGGATGAAAAAACCACGGAGATTATAACGTCTCCGTGGTTTTGTAACATACTGTGCTTTGTCGGGGGCTTAGTCCTCGACAGAACTTAAGTAGGCTATTTATCTTCAGTTTCTTCTTCGTCTATTTCGTCAACTTCATCATCATCTATGTCATCTTCATCAAACCCGGCAAAGTCCGGGTCGATCGCCATCAACTCAAAGCGGTCCAGGTCTTCGGTAAAGGACAGGTTATCAAGTGCTTCTTCCAGCAATGCGATCTGATCTTCATCTTCGGTCTCTTCGGTCTGGTCGAGCAATGTTTCCAAAAATGTGCGCACATCCTCGCCGCCGATCTGCGAAAGCGACCAGATCGCCGCACCGATGATCTCATCATCATCTTCGCCTTCCGCGAGCATCCCCAACAAAACCGTCCGCGCCGATTTCAACGGCAGATTCCCAGCCGCCTGCACCGCCGCCAAACGGATCATATCGTTCTCATCGAGCAGTGCGCGCAGGATCTCTTCCTCCCAACGTTCATCAGCTGAACGGCCCATTGCGACGAGAGCACTGGCATGCCAATCGGGATCTTTATGCTGCAACGCCGCGCCGATCAACGCAATCACTTCGGGCTTGGACGCAAATCCCAAGGCTTCCAAAGCCTGACGACGGACACGCGTCGCATCCTCGCCGCGGGTTGCTTCCAATAAACCAGCCAAGACCTCGCTGTATGTTTGTTCTGAGATCTCTTCCAACTCGCCTTCTGCGACAAAGAAACCCAAATTATTCGCCACCTGCGCGCGGACGTTGGCATCGGGATCATTCTTCAACAGCGTAAGGTATTTGGGAATGAACTTCTCGTCATCATATTCGCCCAGCAAATGCAACGCACGGACACGCACTTCAGCTTCAGGGTCCGAAAGCAATGGGCGGGCAAAGTCATCGAAGTTGACGAGGGTATCGTTGTCAATTAAAGATTCAAGCCCTTCGAGCAGAGTCTGCTTCCGCTTAAGGTCGACGCGGGGCCAGACATCCAACACGGTCTTAAGTTCGAGCGGTCCAATATCCGAAAACATCGTCAGATAACGCTGCGGAAATTCTTTCTTCGTATCCAGCAGGGCATCTAAAACAGAATCGAATGAGTTTTTTTGTTTGTTCATAGTTAGGGAATCACAACCGGGTTCACAAAGTCCATCACATTGACATAGACCATGAAGAGCAACAAGACCGCCATACCCAAACCATGCACTATATTCTCAACGTATTGAGGCACGCGGCGTCGGAAAAGAAGCTCAGGCAGAACAAAGATGATGCGTCCGCCATCCAATGCCGGGAACGGGAAGAGATTGAAGATGCCGAGGCTGATGGAAAGTGAGGCGATCAAGAAGAGGGTCTGCACCGGTTTGTTATACGGATTCGATGAAGGCGCAGTGGTGGTTGTGGTCGTTGACGAGGCAGCTTGCTGGCTGGTTGCCACATCGCTTGCCACGCTTTGCTTCATGATATCGTAAATACCCTTGAGCCCGATCATGCGTCCCTGCTCGGGAGCGATCGTGCCGCGGATCAATTTGACCGGCAGGGTGACGAGGGCATAGATCTGATTACCGGTGTAACCCAGGCTGGTCTGCAAATTTTCGCCAACGGTAGTGATCGGCTTGAAGACACAACCGCTGCAATATTCAATGCCGATCAAGGGACGACCTTCCGCCTCATTGAACTTGGGTGTGATAAGCAGTTCAACTTGCTGTCCATCACGCGTGACAATGAATGAAATTGGTTTATCCACATTGGCAGTTACTGCCGCGCGGATATCTTCTGAGGTTTTGATCGGCTGCCCCGCCCCACTGACAAGCACATCCCCGACCTGCAAGCCTGCCGCTTGCGCGGGACTGTTTTGCATAACATTGGTGATCATCACTTGTGAGTCGGCACTGCTCTCCGATACATAAGTAATGATGCCACCGCTCATGGAAATGATGATGCTAAAGAGAATGACCGCCGAGATCAAGTTCATCGCCGGACCAGCTACAAATACGAACAGGCGCTTCCACGGGCTGGCGGAACTAAAGCCGCCGCGCACATTGGGATCAGCCTCACCGCGCGGGCGGACAAATCCGCCGAGCGGCAGCCAGTTCATGGTGAAGCGTGTGCCAGGATGCACTTCCGCGATCGTGCCGGTTAATTCCAGCGCACCGGTTGTTTTGCCAACATTGATCATTTTGCGGGTTACCACCGGAGCGGCAGATGGTGCCGGCGCTTCGACGGCTTGTGGTTGAAGCACCTCACCCTTCTCATCCACATAGATATGATCTAATTCAAGTGGATGCGCAGGGCGAGCGGCCGGCGTTTTCTGTTCTTCAGTTTTGACGACTTCGCTGACGATGGAACGCAGGATGGATTTTTCACCCGCCTCATCGATGGTCAGCTTGGCTTCATTGCCAACCAGTTCATCCCAGCTGACAGGGAGTTTAAAGTTGGCAGGGATCTCGATCCGTTTGCCGTTTTTAAGCAGAAAGAATCCTTTGCTCGACCAAAATGTATAAGCGCCCGGCGTGGGCAAACCCAGACCGAACTCTTCCACTTCGATGTTGCTCAAGCGTGACGCAATGAAATGACCATATTCGTGAATGATCACCACGCCGCCAAACACAAGGATGAATATTACAAGGGATAGAATGTCCATAAGATGTTCCTTCGCGCAAAATTATATCGCTAAAACCTTGGACGCTTTGAAGGCATAAGATATTTCTAATGTGTTTCATATGGGATTTTTGAGAAAAGACGCTGAATCCGCTAATCTTCGTCAAGAGCGGGTAGTACAAAGGTCTTAGCCACAGAGAACTCAGAGCCTTTTTCATCTACCCCAAACAAAAGTGCGTGATCAGAAATTTCTGTGGTTAAATAGACACAGCCACATCATTCAAGGAGAAAACACAATGACAGACTCATGTCTTTTCTGCAAGATCGTTTCAGGCGAGATCAAAGGGACGATAGTTCACCGTGATGACCAGGCGACTGCCTTTCGGGATATCAACCCGGTTGCTCCAACCCACATCTTGATCGTCCCTAATAAACACATCGCCTCTGTTAGCGAACTCGCAAACGGCGATGAACAGTTAATGGGACATCTCTTTACGGTGGCGGGTCAACTGGCGAAGAGCGAGGGCATCGCCGAGAGCGGTTATCGGCTCATCACCAACACTGGTCCCGATGCCGGGCAGACCGTGTTCCACATCCATGTGCATTTGATCGGGGGACAACCGATGAAACATCCGATGGGATAAAAATGACCGCAGACGGCAGACAGCAGTCTGTGGTCAGCGGTCACATGATCGAAATTACAGCAGAGAATCTTTTTATCTTCTATCCAGCGGACTGCCCTTGAGCTTGCTCTGCGGCTGATTGGCACGATAAGCATAGTAAGCCAACCCGATCCCGCCGAGCAACAAGAGCAAACCAAAAAAGCCCAGCATGGAGGAACGATTACTGCCTGTCTCCGTTTCAACCGCCGTGACCGTCTTGGACTGTGCGCCAAAATCAACGGACGCACGGTCACCCGCCTTGACCGTTAACTGATAGCTGACCAACATGGTGGGGTTGTATCCATCCGGCACGGCGATACCAACGTTATATTGACCTTGTGGCACATTGGCGAAACACGAGCGCACCGGTTCAGCCGTATCGGGGTCTACATCGGCAGTCGTATTCAACGTTTCAGAATATGAACCATTCAAGTTCGTAAGACTGACCGCGCCGCCGTCAATGCCGAACTCAGTTTCCTGACGCAACGCATCGCCATTCAGGTCATCGAAAAGCAACACACAAACTTCCGTGGTTCCATTAAAGGGTGTGGCAGTCACCGTGGGAGGCGCCAGCGTGGGGGCTGGTCCGGCAGTGGGTCCCGGCGCCGGGGCAAGCCCCACGATCAGCAGTTCCCCAATGGACAGTGTGCAATTTGCATCGAGACGGGTATTGTACTGACGCAATTGCGGCACGGTGATCCCATGCTGGAAGGCGACACTCGAACAACTATCCCCTGATACAACAGCATATAGAATGCGTCCATCTGGTCCAGGTGTGGCAGTGACAAAGCCCTGCGCAGGCGGCGCGGCGTTCACTGGCAATGCCACACCGATCATTAAGAAAGCAAACAGCAAGAAACTAATAAAAAAGGTGGTACGGGTTTTCATCGGCGGGGATTATATCAGGGTGAAATAAAATGCAGGGGCACGGCGACGCCGTGCCCCTGCATAGGCAAATTCATTTACCATACCTTTTCCGAATCTCAGGCAGGAAGTAATCATCAAAGAATTTATCCACATCGTAATCAGGTTTCCAATTCCATTCGGTGCGGGCGAGCGTATCATCTACATCCTCGGGCCACGAATCGACAATGCCTTGTCTACGTGGATTTGGCGCGAACGAGATCTGCGCGCCGGGGAACGCCTTCACTGCACGGTCGCGGAATTCACCGGCTGTAATCGCAAACGCGGCAATGTTATATACCTGATTTTTTAATTTCTCACGCGGCACATCCACCAACATCAACAGCGATTTAATCGCATCGGGCATTGCCATGAAAGAGATCTTCGAATCTTCGCGCACGAAACAGGCATAGGGTTTATCCTGCGCCGCCGCATGCAGCATCTCGGGACCGTAGTCACTCGTCCCGCCGCTGGGCAAGGTAAAGGCTGAGATCAAGCCCGGAAAACGGATCGCCCGAAAGTCCAGCATGTGAGGCGGGTTTTCATCCAAATGTTTTTGACCGAAGAACTTGCCGTAATACATCCCCAATTTTTCGCAATACAGTTTATTACATCCATACATTGTGTGCGGCGTATTGTATTCCTCCTCTTTGACCGCGCCCGCCGCTCTTTTCACTTCGATGCTGCCCATGCCATACGCTGCGATCGAACTCGGGAAAATGAATTTCACAGACTTATGATATTTCTCTGAACGATACGCCGCCAACATCAACAACTGCATCGTGCCTTCCACATTGATGCGATGCGCCTCTTCGCTCGCCACTTCGGCTTTTGAAGAAAGCGAAGCCGCCAGATGAAAGATCTCATCGAAATCGTAATCGTAAAAAGTTTTAACCTTATAGACCAGATCGCCCTGCACATGCTCAGCCGAGAGCGTCTTAATACTATCCGGCAACGGCGCAAGGTCTGAAGTTACGATGCGATAGCCGCCTTTCCTTGCCAGTCCTTGAATCAAAGCCTGACCAATTTCACCACACGCACCTGTTACCAGCACCAACTTTTCGGTCATAGAGTCTCCTTGTGTACGCAGTGCCGCTTTAGCGGTAGAATAATTCGCAACATTATTTTACAACACCTTGAAACAAAAGCCCCCCGAAGTTTGTCATTACTTTATGCGACGATTATTTATTTCATTACTGCTTTTCGGACTTCCGCTTCTCGCGGCTTGTCTGCCTCTCGATTCGATTTCCGTCACCGAGCCGTCTCCGCCCACTGAAACAACGCTTCCCACTGCGACCATAGACTGGTTCCCCGCTTCAGCCACACCTACGCTGAAAGTTCTACCCACCACCACTGCCACACCAGAAATGAATCCCGGCATCGGAAAGCAGATCATCACCGATACTTTCTCCGATGCGAAATTATGGGACACGGTTAACTCAGAGCTAGCCAGTGCCACAATAAAAAATAAACGTCTCACTTTAGCCGTGGAGCCCGGCGTTTCGATCGCCAGCCTACGCCGCGATGTGACCCTGGACAACTTCTACGCCGAGATCACTGTCCGCATTAGCCTCTGCCGCGCGGACGATAACTACGGCATCATCATCCGCTCCACTGGAGTTTCGTTCTATCGCTTCATCTTATCCTGTAACGGCTTGATCCACGTTGAAAGGATCAAAGATAGCGTGAGGCAGATCATCTACGAACCCGTCCCCAGCGGAGATGTGCCACCGGGTGCGCCGGG
>CAZMQE010000110.1:7088-9295 GCA_964568115.1 uncultured Anaerolinea sp. | reverse complement strand
GCGTCTCAATGGCATTGAGAAGGTCGAGGGTTCGAATCCCTCTGGGTCCACAAAAAATAAATAAATAGTCATGGCAGGAGTAGTAGGTCATCCCGTCAGCGAGTTGGGAGAGTGAGGTGGAAGCCCAGCAAAGGTATGTAACGGGAATACCAATGAAGACTGAACTCGCCTGTTCCTCGCAAGAGAGACTTCATCGGTGAACTTAAGTAGTCGATGACGGAATAGCCCGTTATAGCAATAAAGAGGCGTTACACAAGGAATATTTGTATAACGCAATCTGGGTGGTACCGCGGAGAGAACTCTTCGTCCCTGAGTGGATGAAGGGTTTTTTGTTTTTAACTCTGGAATCGTGGAGCTCGCTCCACGCCGTCAGCAAGCTGACGGACTCCAGAAAAGTAAAGGAGGCACGCATGAACATTCGTATCAACACTATCTTCTGGAAGCAGGGACCTCTGCTTCCGCGCCTCCTCGCTTGCAAATAAATCAACACGTGAAACGTGAAACTTGAATCCTGACACTTATATAATAAATGAGGAAAGAATGGCTACAACGAAAAAGAAAACAACTACTAAAAAGAAAATAGCCCCGAAGGCAAAAAAGACTTTGGTAAAAAAGGTCGTCTCTACAAAGGTCAAGAAGACAACTCAGCCCGCGGCGTCGAAAGTAAAAGCAGTTAAGAAGGTTGTTGCGAAAAAGACCGCCCCAGCAAAGAAAATGGTCGCTAAAAAAGTCGCACTGAAATCGAAGGCGAAGAAAACAGCGGCTATTAAAGCGATTGTCCCCGCTGCACCGAAAGCAAAAGCAGTTGTGGTTGCAACAAAAAAGCCCAAAGCCGTGGTGCCATTTGAAGAGAAGCCCAAGGCAATTCAAGCGGTAAAGGAATCGAAGCCTGTGAAAAGCGAAACATCCAAAGATATCTCATTCAATCCGCAAGCCTTTGAACCCAAGTGGCAGCAAAAATGGGAAGCGGACAAGTTGTACCGCGCCGTGATCGATGAGAGCAGACCTAAATTTTATGCATTGACGATGCTGCCATATCCCAGCGGTGACTTGCACATCGGTCACTGGTTCTCGATGACACCGCCCGATGCGCGCGCGCGTTTCAAACGGATGCAAGGCTATAACGTGATGTTCCCGATGGGCTTTGATGCGTTCGGTCTGCCCGCGGAAGGTGCGGCGATCAAGCACAACATCCACCCCAAGAAATGGACGTATGCCAACATCGAGCGGATGCGCACACAAATGCGTTCGATGGGTGCGATGTTCGATTGGGATCGTGAAGCCGTCTCTGCCGACCCCAAATATTACAAGTGGACTGAATGGTTCTTCATTCAGTTATTCAAACACGGCTTGGCGTATCGTAAGAAGGCAACCGTCGATTGGTGCCCGAAGGACAATACCACGCTGGCACGCGAACAAGTCAAAGGTGATGATCGCGTCTGTGACCGCTGCGGTACACCGGTCATCAAAAAAGAATTGGAGCAGTGGTTCTTCAAAGCGACCAAATATGCTGATGAATTGCTGCACTTCGAAGGTATTGACTGGCCCGACTTCATCAAGGTTTCGCAAACGAATTGGATCGGTCGCAGTGAAGGCGCCTCGGTCATCTTTAAGACTGAGGCTGGTGACCCCATCGAAATATTTACGACCCGCCCGGATACGTTGTGGGGCGCAACTTTCATGGTCTTTTCCCCCGAGCATCCATTGGTGGATAAGATCACCGCGCCGGAAAATAAAGCGGCTATCGATGAGTACAAGGCTCAAGCTGCTAAGCAGACCGACATCCAGCGTGAATCGAAGGACAAGGAAAAGACCGGTGTATTCACCGGTGGGTACGCGATCAACCCCGTCAATCAGGAACGCATCCCGATCTGGGTGGCGGATTATGTGTTGATGTCGTATGGCACGGGTGCGATCATGGCTGTACCGGCGCACGATGAACGCGACTTTGCGTTTGCGCGCAAGTTTGGCTTGAAAGTAATTCCGGTCATTCAGCCTGAAGGTGTTGCTGAGTTGAACGGTGACACGATGGAAGCTGCGTATCCCGGCGAAGGTGTGATGATCAACAGCGGACCCTTCAACGGTACGCGCGCGACGAATGATAAAGGTGTGAAGAATCCTGCGATCAAAGCTGTCGTTGAATGGTTGGAGCAAAAAGGCATCGGCAAGGTTGATATAAATTATCGCTATCGCGATTGGTTGATCTC
>CAZMQE010000110.1:3491-6988 GCA_964568115.1 uncultured Anaerolinea sp. | reverse complement strand
GGCATCGAAGGGACTGCACGCTGGATTCGCCGTACGTGGACGTTGTTCACGGATGAGAATAGGGGCGAGCCTTCAAGTGGGATGAACGCCTCTGACTCAACCGTGGCGGCTCGCCCCTACGACAGGCGGAATCTGCGCCGACGCGTTCACCAGACTCTGCGTAAGGTGACGCATGACTTTGAGAATTTTGAATTCAACACGGTCATTTCGTCATTGATGGAATTGATGAACGAAATGTACAAGGCGCGTGAGGCTGGCGCAGTCGGTTCGTCCGAATGGAACGAAGCTTTGGAGATCTATTTGAAGATGTTGGCGCCCGTCGCACCGCACATCTCAGAAGAACTGTGGACGAATCACTTAGGCAAGCCGTACTCCATCCATCAACAATTGTGGCCCAAGGTGGATGAAGCAGCTACCAAAGAAGATACGATCGAATTGCCGGTGCAGATCAATGGCAAAGTACGTGACCGGGTCATCGTCCCTGCTGAGGCGAGTGAAGATGAAATCAAATCCGCGGCGTTGGCTTCGGAGACCGTCCAGAAATATTTGGAAGGTAAGGAGCCGAAGAAGGTGATCGTGGCGAACAAGCGCTTGGTAAGTATTGTTATATAAGTTTGGCAATCTACATCGCTGAACTGAAGTGAATGCGGTGGATTTTCCGAAAGGAGAGTCCACCGCATTTTTGATTCACGTATCCTACAAAGGTACTAATCAATTGAGTTTTATTTCGCAACTATTCTGCAATATCGTGGCAACTCTACTGTAACGTAATAAACAAGTGGGCGGACATACAATGGAAAAGAATTCGAGACTCCACGCCTCAAGTGGGAAGTTTACCTATGCCTGGAGTTGTAATGACGCAATGCAGCTTGAATTTCATTCGGCTGTAATTTGGTTATACAAAATTTATATTCGATAAGGAGAATATCGCCCATGAAATCCAAACGTCTGTTACAAATCTTTGTCATGCTTGCGTTGGTTTTTGGTTCCTTTGGGAACAGCCAGCACGTGAGCGCCGGTTCCACTTCAGTAAGCCTGCTGGATGATGCGATGATCATCAACCGCGACCTGAATATTTGGAATGGGTCTTATATCGGTTTCGTCAGCGCTGGTATTCATGAAAAATGGCGTTTGGAACTTACCGAATCCCATAATTTTGTCGTGTCTGTATCTACCGTTGCGGGCGATCTGGTACCTCTACTTATTTTGCAGGATGCTAATGGACTTGAGATCGCACGGGGCGTCGGTTCATTGACCACCACCCAGCCTGCCGGAGATTACTATATTCAGACCCAACCGGAATCAGGCAGCGGCTTTTATATCCTAACGCTGCGACAAATTGTGAATGTGTTACCGTCCGTATCCACGAGCGTTACCCCGACCAGTTTGAATGTGGGGGAGAGTGCAGTGGTTACGGTCAGCTTGAACAATGTGCCTGCCGATGGCTATACCAGCTCCGAATTCACCTGTACCTATGATCCGACTTTGCTGGAAGCCAGCAACATTATCATTGCCGGTCTCTTTGGCGCGGATCCGGTCGTCGCGGTCAATGATCCGCAGAGCGATAGTTTCATCGTTGCGATCGCGGGCAGCAATGGTAATAAAGCCACCACGAGTGGAACCGTATTCACCTTTAGTGTGACAGGTCTGCAGGCTGGTCAGGCTGCGATTGAATGTACGGCGCGTGTTTCCAAGGGTGACAATGTATTGACCGATCTTCCATCCACCGGAACAAGCCTGACTGTGGTTGGAGTTGCTCCCACCGCCACGCCTTTTGAATCGCCAACTCCGGTAGTTACCTCCACACCAGATGGTTCTGCAACTGCGACATCTACACCGGATGGTTCTGCAACTGCGACATCCACGCCCGATGGCTCGGCGACCGTTACTTCCACGCCGGATGGTTCTGCAACTGTGACATCCACACCCGATAGCTCGGCTACGCCTACATTCACGGCGACCCCTGATGTGTCACCCACTCCCACGGTTACATTTACGCCTGTCGTTTCACCTACACCTTTGCCAGATGGTTCGCTTACCGGGCAAGTGCTTGCAGACAAGCCCGTACTGGTAGGCTTGTTTGATGTGAATGACGTGCTAGTGATGACAGTAAACACCAACCCCGATGGAACATTCAGTCTGACAGCTTCAGCGGGTACGTATACAGTAGCTGCCGTAGCGGATGGCTACCTCAGTGCTCAAGGGTCAGTTATATTGACGCCTGGAGCTGCCAGCACGAAGCCAGTCATTAGCTTGTTAGCTGGTGATATCGATGGTGACGATGTCATCGATCAATTTGACGCTATGACGATCGGTATGAGCTACAACATGGCTACCCCGACCGCGGCGGATCTGAACAACGATGGCGTTATCAACGTTCTGGATTTGGAACTTCTGGCTCGAAACTATCGCGCGACCGGCCCGACTGCCTGGGAATAGCTCGTTTGCATCGAGCGGGGCGCACTGTTTTGTGCGCCCCGCTTCTGGAGTTTTTATGAAATCAGTGAACGCCTTTATCGTTACTGTAATTTTGACCTTTGCGCTGGTGATGAATGCCAGCGCTCAATCTGCTGAAAGTATCTGGCTGACAGCCAACACAACCGCATACAAAACCGGGGAGACAGTTGTCGTAACACTCAACGCCGCTTCCGCCACACTCATTCAGGGCTTTACATTTCAGATCCGCTATGACCCGGCTTGTTTGCGGCCGACGAATGCATCGAGTCCCGTCCCCGGCATGAATGGATTGCCGTTGCCGCAACTCACCGGATTGGTGGATGGCTCATATGCCAGTACCACGCCTCAATCCATCAATGGGGTTTTGGCTGAAGTACGGTTCACAACGCTCAAAGGCTGTCAGACCAACCTCATGTTGGAAAGTGCCGCGCTTGCCGTTCGTAATGAAGCCGGGTTTGCGGCTCCGCTGACTGGGGTGGTTCTCGGCGAAAAGAATGTTGCTTTGAATATTGATAAAGAAATTGTGGAAGCGCAAGCAGTTCAGCCAGAATCGGGTGCTTTGTTGCAGCTTACGCCTCCACCCGATACCACTCAGGGAATTCCCGGCTGGTTGATCGGTATGGTGACGATCCTGCTGGTAGTTGGCGGTGTGTTTGTTATTTATAGAAGGCTTCAAAACGAGCCTGCTGCGAATTCCGCTGCACATCATCAGTCTTCTTCCCCTACTGCCAGGTTGCAGATCAAGCATGGTCCAAATGCGGGGAAGAGTATTGCGCTCACCCAGTTACCGGTCCATATTGGGCGTGATGCCATGAATGAGATTCGGTTGGATGACCCGCATGTCATCAGTCAACATGCCAGAATATTCACCGCCCAAAATCATTATTATTTAATGGACCTCGGTGGCGAGACCTATATCAACGGTAAGGCGATCAGGAAAAGTTCTGCCGTCTTGAAATCGGGTGATGTGGTGCGGTTGGGTAAAAGCGTGTTGTTCGTTTTTGGTACATAACGATTCGTACCACCCTGAGCGACACTTG
>CAZMQE010000110.1:0-3391 GCA_964568115.1 uncultured Anaerolinea sp. | reverse complement strand
CATAGTGAAATGATGTCAGTGAAAAGAATAGCTAAATGGAGATGATCAGGCGTCCCCGTGGAAGGAAGCGAGAAGAAATGTCCATAAAATTTAAAAATTTGTTGCGGACGTTGAGTCTGGTAGTGTTGTTGACTTCGTTCATCCCGCTGAATCATACTGCCCTTGCTGCGCCAGTGCTCCCGCCCGTGGATATGTTCCAATTGCCGTGGGATCAGGGGCTGGCGTGGATGGCGATCGATGGGATCGATAATGGCAGTAAACGACCTGACACCAGTTCGCACAATTATTCCAGGGGCGGCGCGATCGATTTTGCTCCGAAAAATTATATGGTCACGGGGGAAGATACATCCAATTTTTGGGTGGCAGCGGCGGCGGCGGGGACTGTGATCGAAGTATCTGGCTGCCATCTCAAAATTGCGCATGCCAACGGCTGGATCACAGAATACCAATTTCTTGCCAAAGTTCAAGTGAAGTTAGGTGATGTGGTTGCGCGCAATCAACGACTGGGAATCATTGCCGATGGCGTGAAATATAGATATTGCCCCGGATATGAGGAACCCAATAAACCTCATTTGCATTTCATACTGCGCCCCTCGATCATCGGCGCGACGTTTGCCGGTTGGGAGGTACGTTACAGTTCATTTTGGAATAGCACCACTTTTAGAAAAGGCAATCAGACTCTTGGCTTGTATAAGCCGCTCTTGAATGTGTTTGACACGCAGCCCATTGCAACCCCAACGCTCGTACCAAGTTTAACATCTGTTCCACCAACGAGTACGGTCACTCCGCCTTCGGGTCCGTATGTATCTACAACAGCCAATTTGCAAAGTGTCGATGTAGGTGGGATGGCGTTGGCTACAGTGAGCTTGAATAATGTACCAACTGAGGGGTACACCAGCGCAGAATTTACCTGCACCTACAATGCAAGTCTGGTGGAAGTCAGCAATGTCGTTCCTACGAATCTCTTTGGGGCAGATGCCGCCAGCGCGATCCAGGTCCCGCAGGCTGGCAATTTGATCGTTGCAATCGCGGGTAGTCATGGGAATAAAGCCGCCACGAGCGGGGCTGCATTTACTTTTGACGTTAAAGGTTTACAGGCGGGAGAGACAGCATTGGTGTGTACCGCGCGTGTTTCCAAAGGCGACAACGTACTCACGGGTCTTCCTTTCGTGGGGACCAGCCTCAACGTTCTGGCAGCTTTGCCCACGCCGACGCTTGTTCTACCGCCCATGACACCGACCATTGTACCCACGGCTTGTGATCAAGCGGAATTTGTTGCGGATATCACCATACCATCCGGAACAGTCATGTCACCCGGTACGATGTTTAAGAAAACCTGGCGTTTAAGGAATGCCGGGTGGTGTACATGGACCCCAGCATATCAATTCGTATTCTTTAGCGGCGATCAAATGGGTGCCCCGGCATCTGCCAATTTCTCCACAAGTGTCCAACCAGGACAGGTTGTTGATTTTTCCCTCGATATGATCGCACCCTCTGTAGTCGGTTCCTATCAAAGCAATTGGAGGCTGAAGAATGCCAATGGCGCACTTTTTGGTGTGGGTGCGAATGCGAACGAATCTTTTTCGGTGAATATCAATGTATCTGGATCAACAGCCACTCCTAGCCCGGCAAGTTCACCTACTCCAAGCATTACGCCCAGTGGACCAACCAACTCGCCTACTCCATCCATCCCACCTGGCGGACCCACCGCTACACCGGCCGCTGGCGTTGCTTATGACTTTGCCGCAAATGCATGTGCCGCCGTGTGGTCTAGCGGTGCTGGACAACTTCCCTGCCCTGGAATAGATGGTGATGCCAGAGGCTTTGTACTCATACGAAACAACCCAGTCCTCGAAACTGGCGTGACCGATACGCGCCAGGGGCTTCTCACATTCCCGCAAAATATTCAAAATGGATACATTCAAGGTACCTACCCAGCGTTCCATGTGCAAAATGGTGACCGTTTCCAATCCAGGATAGGCTGCGAAGGTGGCGCGACGAGTTGTTATGTAGCCTTCCGTCTTGATTATCAAACGGGTAGCGACCCCATAAAAACATTCTGGGGCCCGTTCCTTGAAAGATATGATGGAAGAGATTATTCTGTAGACGTTGACCTGAGTTCTCTGGCTGGCAAGGATGTCAAATTCATCCTAACGATTCTTGCGGCAGGATCACCAACAGGAGATCGTGCTTTGTGGGTGAATCCGGTGATTACTCGTACAAGTGTAACGAGCGACTGGTTGACCTACATTAACCCGAAACACGGCTTCCAGTTCAAGTATCCCAGGGAAGGCACATATGGCGATGGCATGAATGACAACTACGCCCGCATTACTTTGCCAATCGTGCCGGGAACAAATCTGAGCGAAAAATATCTGGAGGTGGTCGTGGGGGAGAATGTTACAGAATGTAAAAGCCCATTGCAGACTCAAGACTTGGGGGTGACTGTAACGATCAACGGCATCTCCTTTCTGAAACAGACCGGGGAAGAGGGTGCGGCTGGAAGCCTATATCAGTGGGTTGCCTATTCCGCACGTAGAGATAATGTTTGTGTCAGCTTGGATTTTATTCTGCGATCTCATAACCCTGGTGTTTACCCGACACCACCGCCTCTTTTTGATTACGCAGCTGAATCGGCTGTCTTTGGGCAGATCGTGGCAACGTATGCATGGTTCACCCTGCCGACCGCCACGCCCGGTTTTGAGACACCTCTGCCTGTTGAAACATCCACATCCACACCTACTCCGGCTCAGTTCCCTACAGCCAGTCCTTCACCGACCGCTACGTCGATATCAGGAACGGCGATCACTGGTCAGGTGATCGCAAGCAAGATCGTCACAGTTAGAGTCTATGATACAGAAGATGCTTTTGTTGCATCTGTCAATGTCAACGCGGATGGAACTTTCAGGTTTGATCTCGCCGCTGGAACGTACACGCTCGTTGCCACCGCCAACGGCTTCCTCCGTGTTCAAGGGACGGTTACGCTCGCAGAGGGCGAAACTCGCGCCATGCCTGTGATCGCTTTACTGGCTGGTGATATTGACGACAACGGCATCATCGATCAATTCGATGCCATGACTGTCGGTATGAGTTACAACACCGCCGAACCACCCGGAGCAGATTTTAACAATGATGGCATCATCAATGTGCTTGATCTGGAAATACTGGCGCGGAACTATCGCAAAGCGGGTCCGGTTGCCTGGCAATAGATGATCACTAAGTAGTCAGCAGGCGGACGCTCACCAATACGGAAGTTGATGAGTTCCCTCCTAAAGTAAAAGTCCTTGAGAATTGTTCTCAAGGACTTTTTGATAATCAGTGCGGTAGTGAAAAACTCAGCAACAAACCGTCATCGGTTTCAAGTGGCTCGTTCATCTTGCCCCCGTGTAAT
>CAZMQE010000109.1:7468-9304 GCA_964568115.1 uncultured Anaerolinea sp. | reverse complement strand
GTGAATGAATTGAAAGAGTATTTCAAGGAAGAGTTATATAAATTTGCGCATCGCTTTGGCTTGGAAATTCTGGTCATTGAGAATGCAGTGACGATCCCGCTTAACCTGCCGCTGGGACTTGCCATCACAGAGTTCGTCGCTGAGACGGGTTTCCCAACCATTGCGCACCATCATGATTTTCATTGGGAGCGCCAACGTTTTCAAGTCAACTGCGTGGGCGATTATCTTGCAGCAGCGTTCCCGCCCACCCTGCCATCGATTCGACACGTGGTCATCAATACGATCCAAGCCCAGCAGATCGCGAATCGTTATGGCGTGACCTCGCGTGTGATTCCCAACGTGATGGATTTCGATTTTCCGCCGCCCGCCCCGGACTCCTATACCGAAACTGTGCGCGCGGATTTTGGCATTCAACCCGGTGAATACTTTTTCCTGCAACCCACGCGCGTCATTCAACGCAAGGGCATCGAGCACGCCATTGAACTGATGCGTCGCCTCGACTTGCCTGCGAAACTCATCATCTCACATGCTTCTGGCGATGAAGGCACGGACTATGAACAACGCATCCGTGAATATGCTGATCTGCTCAATGTGACCGTCCGCTTTGAAGCCGACCTTGTGCAAGATCAGCGCAGTCTTACACCTGATGGCCGGCGGATTTATACCCTTGGGGATGTATATCCCCATGCTGATATGGTCACGTATCCTTCCACCATCGAAGGGTTTGGCAATGCCTTTTTGGAGGCTGTGTATTATCACCGTTTGATCCTGGTGAATAACTATTCCATCTACGAAGTGGATATCAAGCCGAAGGGCTTTCGCACAGTTTGGTTCGATGGTTTCATCAGTGACAATACGCTTGAGATGGTTCGTCAGATCTTGAGGAATTCGACACGAGCACAGGAATGGGCGGAGGAGAATTATCAGCTTGCCAAACGCTACTTCTCCTTCACGGTTTTGGAACGCCGTTTGCAATCCGTGCTTGCAGATTGTTTGGGGCAGCAGGTATGAAGATTGCCATTCTGCATTACTCAGTGCCTCCGATCGTCGGCGGCGTGGAAGGTGTCATTGCGCACCATGCACGTTTGATGTCTGCCGATGGACACTCTGTGCGTTTGATCGCGGCGCGCGGCGAAGCGTTGGGCGAACAGATTCCACTGATCACCATGCCGCTGGCTGATTCGCGTCACGAACGTGTATTGCAGGTGAAAGAACAATTGGATCGCGGTGAGGTGACCAATGATTTTGAAGTGACACGCGATAAGTTGATGATCGAGTTACAAGCTGCTTTAGCAGGCGCCGATGTTTTGATCGCGCATAACGTCGGTTCATTGAACAAGAACCTCGGGTTGACCGCGGCACTTCACCAACTGCACATCCACAATCAATTACCGCGCCTTATTCTCTGGCATCACGATCTCGCGTGGACGACTCCGCGCTATCAACATGAACTGCACGATGGCTATCCGTGGGATTTATTGAGCACCAATTGGGGTAACACGACACATGTGGTCGTCTCTGAACTGCGCCGTATGGAACTGGCGGATTTGATGCGGCTTGACCCCGCTATTATTCGAGTAATTCCCAATGGTGTGGATGCGGCTCGTTTCTACAAACTTGAACTACAGACTCAAACCCTGCTCGAACAAATGCATCTTCTCGATGCTGCGCCGATTTTGCTATTGCCCGTCCGTGTGACGCCGCGCAAGAATATTGAACTGGCTTTGCATACACTGGCTGAATTGCGAAAACAATTCCCGCAAGCCGCGCTCGTTGTGACCGGTCCTTTGGGTCCACACAATGGCAACAATGTCCAATACTTTGAAACGCTCATCA
>CAZMQE010000109.1:0-7368 GCA_964568115.1 uncultured Anaerolinea sp. | reverse complement strand
TTCATGCAAAAACGTTCTGAGTACGTTCCGCTTCACACCATTTTGGTTCCGATGATTCATGAAGGTCCGGGCATCCATGCGTTGGACATCGCCCGGCAATTCGATGCCGAGATCATCCTCGTGGGTGTCGTGGTGGTGCCTGCTGAGCAATCATTGAGTGTGGGGGCGGCGGGCGCGCGTGCCATTCGCAGATTGCTCCGCATCTTTGGCAAGGATAAACGCATCACCAGCAAATCACAGGTCATTGTTTCGCATGAGCCGTGGATCGATCTTTCGAAACTGTTGCAGGATGAAAAGCCGGATCTGCTCTGCCTTGAGTTTGAATCTCATCTCAAAGCTTTGCACGTCACTGTGAGCGATGTGCTGACCCGCCCGCCGTGCGATGTAGCTTTGGTGCGGGGAAAAATTTCCAGTAAGCCGAAGCAGGTGCTGGTTCCAGTGCGAGGCGGTCCGCATGCGGAGCTGGCGTTGCGCGTGGGGTTGGGACTCCAAGCGAAGGGCGTTACGGCACTCCATCTCCGGTCATCCGATGATAGCGATGCGCCGTTCAAAGGGTTGGAGCGTGTGTTGAAACAAATGCCTGAGGTGCAGAAGCAGTTTGCGGTTACGGATGATGCGGCGGGTTTGATCCTGGAAAATGCGAAGAAGGCAGATGTCATTATTTTGGGAACGACCTCCCAACCAGTCACAAGTTCTGTTTCATTGGGACCGTTCGCTGATCGTATTTTACGTGAGGCGCCGGGTGCGGTGATCGCGGTCAAAAGCGGGCGCCCGTTGCCGCAGGCGATATACGATGAAAGCGCGGGTGTGGAGGCGATCTCGATCCTCGTGGATAAATGGTTTGCAGAAAATACGTTTCATGCCGATGAGTTCAGTCGTCTGCGAGATCTCGTGGCGTTGAAACAACAACAAGGTGTGAGTATCAGCCTGGCTCTGCCTGCGTTGAATGAGGAAGAGACGGTGGGGCAGGTGATTCGCATGATGAAAAAGGAATTGATGCAGCGCGCACCGCTGTTGGATGAGATCGTGTTGATCGATTCGAATTCCACCGATCGCACGCGTGAGATCGCGGCAAATGAGGGCGTCCCTGTCCATGTTCATCAGAATTTGTTGGAGCGGCTGGGCGCGCGGCGCGGCAAAGGTGAAGCGTTATGGAAAAGTCTGCTCGTTACCCGCGGCGATATTATCATTTGGATCGATACCGACATTGTGAACATCCATCCGCGTTTTGTGTATGGCATTATCGGTCCACTGTTATTGAATCCGCAGGTTCAATTTGTGAAAGGGTTTTATCGCCGACCGTTAAAAGTGGGCATGAAGATGCAGGCAGGCGGCGGCGGACGGGTTACTGAATTGACAGCGCGTCCCCTGTTGAATTTGTTTTATCCAGAACTTTCGGGTGTGGTACAGCCGCTTTCGGGTGAATATGGCGGTCGGCGCGAAGCGTTGGAACGCGCGCCATTCTTCTCAGGGTATGGCGTTGAGACCGGTCTGTTGATCGATATCTATGAACGTTACGGAGTACAAGCCATTGCACAAGTGGATCTGCTCGAACGCATCCATCACAATCAACATTTGGAAGCATTAAGCAAAATGTCGTTTGCCATTATCCAGACCGTCATGCGTAAACTGGAAAAACGCTTTGGGCGTGCAGTATTGGAAGATGTAAACCGTTCGATGAAATTGATCCATCACGATAAGAAGGGTCGTTATTTTTTGGAAGTCGAAGAAATTGCCGAGCACGAACGACCACCAATGATCGAGGTGACTGAATATTTGGAAAGGCAAGTACGTAAAGAGAGTTAAGTTGCTTTCTTTTTGCGTTTGGGCGCTTTTGGCGTAACTGGGATTTCTTCAACTGGCGGCTGCTCATGGTGTGAAGGAGCTGGCAACACTTGCAGCCTGCGTAACAGCGGCGTCATTGTTAAGCCCTGCACGAAAATAGAAAAGGCGACAACTCCGAAGGCAGCGGTAATGATCTGCTCGCGGTATTGAAGTTCCTCTGGCAAACCAAGTGCCAGAGCCAGCGCTAACGCGCCACGCAACCCGCCCCAGAAGAGGATGTGCTGGTGATTTTTTTCTATCTTTAATTTTGATCTGCTGAAAAATAAACTTAGCGGGTAAATTGCCAGGGCTCTGCCTAATGTAATGACGAGAATTGCGATGAATACAACAGATAGGCTGTTCAAAAAATTCTGGTTCGCTTCGCGTACGCCGATCAAAAAGAAAATGACCGAGTTGGCGATGAAGGCAATGAATTCCCAAAAGTCCATAATAAAAGCGCGCCCTTTATCAGAGTAAGCAGTGGGTAGACCAAAGTTGCCGATCAAGATGCCAGCCGTCAGTGTGGAGAGCACACCGGAGGCGTGGAAATCCTCCGCGATCAGGAACGAGCCATATGCCAACACAGTGCTGAGCGCTAATTCAACGAGATGATCATCGGTGGTGCTTGTCAGCCATAGCACGATGCCTGCGCATACAGCCCCGATCAATAAGCCGCCAAAGATCGACCAGGCGCCATTCAGCAGTGTAGTTTGGAGAGAAATATTCTCGCCCGATACAAATGCCAATACCACCCCAAAGCCCACAGCGGCAGTGGCATCGTTGAACAAGCTTTCCGCTTCCACGAGCAGACGCAAGCGTCCATGCACGCCTGCATCTTTGAAAGTGGCGATCACGGAAACCGGGTCTGTGGCGGCGATGAGGATGCCAAACAGCGCCGCGCTCTGCCATGCCCAACCGGCAAGGTAGACCATCCCGATACTGGTGAGTAGCGCTGAAAGAACAACGCCAATGGTCGCGAATACAATGATCACTGGCAGGTTGTGGATCAATTCCTTCCAACGGATGAATAATGTGGCTTCAAAGATCAACGGGGGCAGTAACGCCATAAAGATCAGTTCTTTACTTAACTCAATTTCAGGTATGAAGGGCAAGAACGAAAGCGCTATGCCAGTTACCACCAGGATCACCGTATACGGTATCCGTATACGGCGCGCGACCATGGCGACGAGCGCGGCGATCAATAATAAGACCTCGAGGTTCTCGATGGTGATTTCCATGTGCGCAAGTATACAGGGTGAATTGCCAGGGTGAAAGAAAAAATCAGTAGTGCTGAAGCAAATATCCCGGCGCGAGAGGCGGGTTTATATCCATATAAATTATGGTATCCTTGGTGAACATCACTTTGGGAGCCTGCCCATGTACGTTGCCATCGAAGGGGTTATCGGAGTTGGTAAAACCACTCTCGCCCGCCTCCTTCAACCTGCATTCAATGCTGAGATCATTCTGGAAGTCTTTGAAGAGAACCCGTTCCTCTCCGATTTTTACGGTGACCGTGAACGTTATGCTTTTCAAACCCAGATTTTCTTTTTGTTAAGTCGTTATCATCAACAACGCCGCACCATCACTGACCTGGTCGCAACCGGCAAAAATTTGATCGCCGATTACACCTTTGCCAAAGATGCGCTCTTTGCACGTATCAACCTCAAGGGCGATGAGTTGGAAATGTATCACAAGGTGCATGAAGCACTTGCTGAAAAAATTCAAAGACCTGACCTGCTCGTATATTTGCAAGCCAGCACTGATACGTTGATGCAGCGTATTGCTTTTCGTGACCGCCCCTATGAACGGCAGATGGAACGCGCGTACATCCACGAACTCAATATTGCCTATGATGATTTTTTCTCGAAGCCTTTTGACCATACGCCGGTTTTGACAATTGACTCGAACAACCTGAACATTATTCAAAACCCTGAACATTTGAAGCTGATCGAAGACCGCATCCGACAAAGCCTGAGCCTGCCTCCGTTTCAACAATCTTTGCCTTTGCCCTAGCCTTCGCGCTGAGCACAAGCAAGGCAATCAATCCCGAAGGGATGGCAGGATTTTAGCCAGCGCAGATTTTGAAGGATAACCCCGAAGGGGTGGTATGATTTCCATATGTCACCCCTTCGGGGTTTGAATTTTATGTAAAAATCAATCTATAATAATTTCACTCCTTCGGAGTTATATGAATGGATAGTATCTATGCGCGTCACCCGTGAATCATTGATCCGAATCGCCAAAGAGACCGCGCAAGAGCGCGCCTATAACGACCGCGACATCATTGCCGCGTATCTAACCGGTTCGCTCGTCTCGAATGAGATCGATCCGCTGCTCGGCGGCACTACGGATATTGACATCATCTTTGTGCATGCTACTGAACCCAAACATCGCCGTGAATTTGTGCGCCTCACTCCCGATTTCCACGTGGACCTGGGTCACCGTGCCAAGGCCGAGTTCAAACGTCCGCGTGAACTGCGGCTGGATCCGTGGTTGGGTTGGGAAATGTATGACCCCATGCTGCTCTTTGAACGTGAGAAATTTTTTGAATTTGTGCAGGCGGGTCTACGGGCTGGATTTGAATTCAATGCTCCTGCACCAGCGTTACGGCGCTCCCGCTCTCTGCTATCACACGGACGCCAGGTCTGGCGCGACCTGCTCGAGATCGAAGATATCGTCAAACCGCTGGATGTGGTGAAGTATCTGAAGTCACTGTATCACGCGGTTAATGCGGTGGCGGAGTTGTCGGGTCCGCCCTTGCATGAACGTCGTCTGCTGTTGGAATTTCCCTCGAGGGCAGAAGCCGCTCAACGTCCCGGCATGACCGCAGGGTTGTATGGTTTGTTGGGCGCGTCCAATTTGGATGCCGCGACGATCAATGCCTGGCTGCCTGAGTGGAAGTCCGCATTCGAAGCCGCCACCGAAAGCAGCCGCGTGGACCCGCGTATCCATCCCACACGCTTGAATTATTATGAGAAAGCCGTCCAATCGATGCTGGCAGGCGATAATCCGCGTGCGGCGTTATGGTCCCTGCTGCAAACGTGGACTCTCGCTGCAGAAGTTTTGCCCGATAACGCGATCGACGCATGGCGCTCAGCTTGTGGTCAATTGGGCTTGAACGCGGTGGGCATCGAAGAACACGTGAACGGACTCGATCACTTCCTCGATGAAGTGGAAGGTCTGCTCGATGAACTTTCCGCGCAACACGGTTTGGAAACTTCGACGAGTTTGTAAAAGTACGCATGTCACTCTGAGCGCAGCGAAGAGTCTCTACTCAAACAAGCGAGACCCTTCGGTCGCGAAGAACGCTCCCTCAGGGTGACATATAACTTTTAATTTAGGATGATATATGACCCGTGATGAAGCTTTAGCCCTGGTTCGTGAATATGTAAAAAATGAAGGTCTCGTCCGTCACATGCTTTCGGTGGAAGCCGCGATGCGTTTCTATGCTGAAAAGTTTGGTGAAGATGTGGACCGCTGGGGCTTGATCGGTCTGCTCCATGACTTTGATTGGGAAATTCATCCGACGCTCGATGAACATCCGCAGGCTGGCGCGCCGATGTTGCGCGAACGCGGCGTCCCTGAAGATGTCATTCAGGATATCTTGAGTCATGCCGACCATTTGAATATGCCGCGCGACACCAGGGTCCGCCAAGCCATCTGCGCGTGCGACGAGATCACCGGCTTGGTCACTGCGGTTGCGTTGGTGCGTCCCTCGAAATCGTTATATGATCTGGAAGCGTCCTCCGTCAAAAAGAAGTGGAAGGACAAAGCCTTTGCGGCGGGCACATCCAGAACCGAAATGGAACACGCCGCGCAGGAATTTGGCATTGAATTATGGGAACACGTGGGGAATGTCATCACTGCGATGCGCAAGATCGCGCCTGAGTTGGGCTTGGTGGGGAATATTTCGCAACCGTCTTAACGATCATGACAGATCAAAAATATCAACGGCTTCAGAATTTCCTTGAACGCCCGTTTATAAAACGGAATTGGCATATTCTGTTTATGCTGTTGGTGCTATTCCCGATCGTGATTCTGTACGGATGTTATCTGTACGCACCATCCGATGATATGTATATCTTTTTGGTCTACGCCAAAAATTTTATACAGGGCAACGGGCTTACTTATAACGGTACGGTCGTTGAGGGATTCACCAGCGCCGCCTGGGTCGCGCTGCTCACATTGATCGGTTTTACCAAGATTCCCCTACCGCAACTTGCCGAAGGGCTAAGCATGCTTTCGGGCTTGCTGGCATTATTCACCACCTACAAGCTTGCAAAAAGTATGGGGATTCAAGGAGGTTGGATCGCGCTCATTCCATCCGTGTTACTGGCTGTGACCGGTGACTTTGCATTTTACTCAGTCGTTGGGCTCGAGGAAGTTTTGTTCACGGCGTTGATCACGTTGTGTATGGCGCTGGTGTATTCACAACCTGCGGAGCGCCTGCTGCGGTCTAATTATTATCCGCTCCTCAATGCGCTTGTCATTCTGACCAGACCCGAAGGTGCATTGCTCTGCGCCTTGCTGTTTCTCATCATGCTTCGTAAAGATAACCTGCATCTGGTCATCCAGTGTGGCTTGAAACTAATTCTATTCCTTGCCCCCGTTCTATTATTGAAGCGTTACTACTATGGCTACTGGCTTCCCAATACCTGGTATGCCAAAGGCAATGCTGGTCTTGCTAACATGGGACAGGGTGCGATCTACTTTATCTTCAACATCCGCAGATATTTGGGTGTGTTTGTCCTTATGGCAGCCATACTGGTGTATGGACTATATAGGGACAGATCAAGCCATCTCCGCACTGTCTTGCCGTTGCTTTCGATCATCTTTGTGTGGTTCGTTTATATGATCATACAGGGCGGCGATAACATGGTGGGCGGACGCTTCCTGCTGCCGATCATCCCTGCTCTTTATTGCGTTTTTGTCAAATATGCGCTGGAGGTTCGGCTGCGACCCGCAGAGATCGGGTTGAGCACGGTGGTATTGGGTATTTCACTGGTCTATGGTTATGTAGCTGACCCCGGACTCTACTTGCAGGCGCAATCCTGGCGCGATGCATTCAGCATCCGCAAGGATGCAGGAATGTATTTGCACGATAATTTTCCGAAAGACACCGTGGTTGCTTTGAACCCGGCGGGCATCATTCCTTTTTATTCAGAACTCGAAACTATTGATATGTTGGGGTTGAACGATATCCATATTGCCCACGAAGGCAAACGTGATTACAGTCTCTGGTACGCGCACCAGGCTGGTGACGGTGCGTATGTCCTTTCGCGCAAGCCGGATATCATCATCTTTACCGGGCGCACGCTGAGCGCCGAACCCGGCGAATTCATCAGTGACCGCGAGATCTGGGATTCGGCTGAATTCAAGAACAACTATAAATTGGTTGAATGGCAGGGAATCGGCTTTGTGTATGAGAGAATAAGCACAAAATAAGCTACAGTTTTTTCACTTCACCTAACAGAAAATCTCCACCCTCGAGCACGCCAGCCTTTATAACTTCCAGCGCTTCAGCCTTCACCAACTCATCCAATT
>CAZMQE010000108.1:2473-9489 GCA_964568115.1 uncultured Anaerolinea sp. | reverse complement strand
TTTCCTGAGACGCTTCGCTGGCTGGCATTTCACCGACAATTTTGCCTTCGCGCATCACGTAAATGCGGTCACAAACCCCCAAAATCTCAGGCAGTTCCGACGAGATCAGGATGATCCCTTTTCCTTCACTAGCCAGGCGATTAATAATGGTGTAAATCTCGTATTTCGCACCAACATCAATACCGCGTGTTGGTTCGTCCAGGATCAGAATTTCCGGGCTTGCAAATAACCATTTACTAAGCACAACCTTTTGTTGGTTGCCGCCAGAAAGATTAAGGGCCAGTTGTTGAATACTGGAACACTTAATATTAAGCTTATCCCGATATTCACCGGTAACTTTCATTTCCTGAGGCTCATTGATCACTTGCCGACTGGAAATTTCTTCCAGATTCGCCAGGGTGATATTATTTTTTACTTCCTGGATAAGGATAAGCCCATATGCTTTGCGATCTTCAGTTGCGTAAGCAATCCCGTTAGATATGGCTTTGTCGATGGTACTAATATCTACTTCCCGCCCATTTCTATAAGCACTACCGGTAATACGAGTACCATAAGCATGTCCAAAAATGCTCATCGCCAGTTCAGTTCTACCAGCTCCCATTAACCCAGATATACCGACAACTTCACCCTTGCGGACACTAATATTTACATTCGTACTTACTTTGCGGTCTTCATGAAGTGGATGATATACATTCCAATCGCGGACCTCAAAAATAGTTTCTCCGATTTTCGATTCGCGTGGCGGGAAACGATGCGTCAGATCGCGCCCTACCATGCCGCGAATGATCCGATCTTCTGTAATCTTGTCTTTCCGACAATCCAAAGTTTCGATCGTGGCGCCATCGCGCAAGATCGTGATGGAATCGGCAACTTTGTTGACTTCGCTTAATTTATGAGAAATCAAAATCGATGAAATGCCGTGTTCCTTAAATTGGAGCAGCAACTCGAGCAGTTTCTCACTATCGGTTTCATTTAGGGAGGCTGTGGGTTCATCTAAAATAAGCAGCTTAACTTCTTTTGCCAATGCTTTGGCGATTTCAACCAACTGCTGTTTGCCCACACCCATATTGGTGATCAATGTGTTGGGCGACTCGTGCAGACCTACTCTCTCCAGCAATTCCGCGGTTTTGGAAATGGATTCGTTCCAATCAATGACACCGTTTTTAGCACGCTCATTACCTAAAAACAGGTTTTCGGCTACAGAAAGAAAAGGAATTAACGCAAGTTCCTGATGAATAATGACAAGTCCAACTTTTTCAGATTCAGTGATGTCTCTGAAGCGGCATTCCTTGCCTTGAAAATAGATTTCCCCATTATATGTGCCATATGGATATATGCCACTCAACACCTTCATTAGGGTTGATTTTCCTGCTCCATTTTCTCCCACCAGAGCATGAATCTCTCCCTGTGTCACGCTAAAACTCACATTATTAAGCGCCTTTACACCGGGGAAAGTCTTTGTGATATTACGCATTTCCAAAATGACATCAGACATAGTTTTCTTGTCCTTGATTTACATAATGTGAATTTATCTTATTTTGAGTGCAATTTTAATACAACATGACAATTTTTCAAGGAAACATGATCCCTTGAATTCAGGATATAAAATTTAAAAAGAGCATTCTTATTCATAAAGAAGGGGAAGTATGATGTGTGAGGGCCAATGCCCTCACACATCATGGTAAAACAACTTATTTCAGATCTTCAGCCTTGATATAACCACTATCTACCAATTCTTTCTGGTAATTGTTAATATCAATGCTAATGGGGGTCAGCAAATAAGAAGGTACAACCTTGACCAGATTGTTATAGGTCTTGGTGTCATTGATCTCAACGGTCTGACCCTTCAAAGCCTGGTCAGCCATCTTGGCGGCTTGTTTGGCAAGAACGCGGGTGTCTTTGAACACGGTATAGCGCTGTTCGCCGGCGATGATCGACTTGACGGAAGCAACTTCTGCATCCTGACCGGTCACAACTGGGCATGGCTGTTCAGCTGTGCAATAACCAACGCCCTTCAGGGAGGAGAGGATACCGATGCTAAGGCCATCGTACGGGGAGAGAACGCCGTCAACACGCTTGTCGGTGTAGAAAGCACTCAAAAGGTTGTCCATGCGGGCCTGGGCGGTAGCAGCAAGCCAGCGCAGGGTGCCGACTTTGTCCATGCCGGTTTGTCCACTTTGGATGACAATCGTGCCGTCATCAATAAAGGGTTGAATGACGGACATGGCGCCATCATAGAAGTAGAAGGCATTGGTGTCGTCAGGGGAGCCGCCGAAGAGTTCGACATTGAAGGGGCCAACGCCAGAGGGGGCTTTTTCGCCGGGTTTCAATCCAAGTCCTTCGAGGAGCTGGGTGCCTTGAATAACGCCTACACCAAAGTTATCGAAGGTGGCGTAATAGTCAACATTCGCGGTCTTGGTGATCAGGCGGTCGTAGGAGATTACGATGGCGCCGCTATCATGTGCCTTCTGAAGAACGTCAGAGAGGGTTGTACCATCAATGGCTGCAATCACGAGCACTTTAGCGCCCTTGGTAACCATGTTTTCGATCTGTGCGAGCTGATTGGGGATATCATTATCAGCAAATTGCAGGTCGGTAGCATAACCCATGGCTTCGAATTCTTTGACCATGCTCTCGCCATCAGAGATCCAGCGAGTTGAGCTCTTGGTGGGCATGGAGATACCAACCAATAGTTTTTCAGCAGCAGGAGCTTCGGTCGCCGCTGCGGGCGCACAAGCTGCAAGTACGAGACTGGCTAACATTACAACAGCCAGTAATTGATAAAGCAATTTCTTGGACATTTACTTCTCCTTTAATAGATCGTGCAAATTTTGTTGGCGTAATAATTTGGCAAGACCAGAGTAACCATCAAATCGTGATGAACTGTCATGCCTGGAAGCTTGCACTCAGACGCCAATCCACTGGTGGATGCTTCCTTGCGAATTACGAACAAATTCTTCCCTTATTTCATCACCTCCTTCATGTTAAATGTTTCGAGCTCTGGCGCACAACCAAAGTTGGCGGTAAAACAATGCAATTTGGCTTGGCAAGATCCTGCCCATGCCAGCCTGCGTCAATGATCTTGATGATTTCGGCAACAGCCAATTGGGCTACCTTATGTTGATCCTGTTGGATGGTCGTCAAAGCTGGGGAGAAAAAGGCTGATTCAGCCAGATTATCAAACCCAACAATACCAATATCTTCAGGGACTCTTAATCCCTTATTTCTAAAAAATTGAATGACACTCAGTGCCATTTGATCATTGGCTACAAAGACCGCATCCATATCCGGGTATTGATCAAAAAGCTTTTTGATGGCAACCGCGCCGCTCGCTGATGACCAATTTCCTTCCACGAAATGATCGTTGTTGATATCCATGCCAGCTTCTTTTAAAGCGTCTTTCCAGGCTAACATTCGCTGGCGCGCTTCCCACCAATCCAATGGACCTGATACATGCCCGATCTTTCGATAACCCTGTTCCATCAGGTGAGACATTGCCATGCGCCCGCCAAGGTAATTATCCACAGAAACAACTGTGATATGCTTCTGTGGCTCCATGGTAAGATAAACTAGAGGCACAGCTACATCGGACGGCGGGTTATTGATCCATTTTCGGTTTTCGCCAATTTCTGGAACAGCCCAAATGATACCATCTACATGCCTGGAAATTAGAGATTGAACAATTGGGGTAATTTCGTTGGAGCTAAAATCAGGGAGTTCCTTCAACAAGAGCGAGTACCCAGCTTCTTCGGCTGCTGAAGCGATACCACTTAACGTCCGAGAAGGTCCAATATATCGCAGCCCAGCGGTAACCACCCCTAATGTATGACTTCGCTGGCTGATTAAACTGCGCGCCAACGCACTGGGCTGATAACTTAATTCCTTAATGACTTCTTGAACTCTTCTTCGGGTTTCAGATGAAACATCTGGTCTTTCATTAACAACACGAGAGACCGTCTGTGTAGATACCCCCGCCACAGCCGCTACTTCCTTAATGGTAGCTCGCACGGTCTTTTGACGCATTACGCTCCTGTTATCGTTCCCGTTATCGATAACGGGATTTTCAACATGTTACAACAGGACAAAGAAATAGTCAAGAGGGGTGTTTAGAGAGGCAAACTCAGCAACACCCACCCATTGCGGCAACCTTATCCCAACTCAGGCACGTCGCGAAATTCAACAATCGGTTGTTGTGCGCCATGCAATTCGAAGACGATCAACTCGTTTTGTCCACGCTTCAACAACGGCGCAGGGATATAAAGTGTCTTTTGCGGGCCGCGCTCCCAAAAGCGACCAAGATTGAAGCCGTTCAACCACACGACGCCTTTTGTCCAACCGGGTAGAGCTAGGAACGTATCAGCGAGATCTTCTATAGCGAAGCTGCCGCGATAAAAAGCAGGCTGTGCTTGGGGCAGGTTGTTCAACGGGGAAAATTTTAATTGGCTCAGATCGTTCAATGGCAGCGGGAATACTTCCCAACCGAATTGATATTGATTATTGATCGTAACGCCATCCGTAATGCCCTTGCGGTCGCGCAATGCCGGATCAAAATTGACACGCCCCATATTCTCGACCAGAATATCCAACTGAACATCATTGGCAACCTCAATGGAGGCATACTCATTACCCGATTCACGGTCAAGCACATTCACCAACTCGCCGTTGATGAAAATCTGGGCGCGGTCATGTAGTCCACGCACGCGCAGGACGCCCATACGTGGTCCAGTAACCTGGGTCCGATACAGGATAAAGCCATAATCCTGATCATACATCTCCATCGGATGCGCGTTCACACTCAGCCGAGGCTGACTCAACCCATCAAGCGACTCCAACAACCCAACCGATTCGGTCAACTTGATCTTTCCATAGGCCCGTTTGGCAACGGGTTGTATGTGAGCGATCGGAGGAATCTCTACATACTTCTTTAGCACCTCTCGATAGCCTGCATAACGCGGAGCCAGATCACCACATTCACTGATCGGGCAGGCGTAGTCATAACTGGTCACATCGGCTTGATACGGGGTCGGGTCAGCATTGGCGCCGTTCATGAAGCCAAAGTTCGTACCGCCGTGGAACATATAAAAGTTAACAGAAGCTCCCAGCGCCAGAATTTCATCCAGTGTATCGAGCGAACGCTGGATCGAGTCGCTGCCGTCTTCGCTGATGTGATGCGGCTCACCCCAATGATCAAACCATCCTGACCAGAACTCCATCACCATCAGTGGACCTTCGGGCTGATACTCCCGCAGTTTTGCAAACGCTTCTTTTGCCTCAAACGCAAAATTGACGGTCTTGAAGATATCCGGTAAGGTGCCGCCCTGCAAACAAATATCGCGCGGACCATCCGACGTGAACAAGAACGAGTCGATGCCGCGGACTTTCATCCCATCGGCAAGATGGCGCAAATACACTTTGTCGTTGCCGTAAGTGCCATATTCGTTCTCAACTTGCATGGCAATGATCGGACCACTACGCGTGGATTGAAGTGGAGTAAGAAGCGGAAGAAGCACATCAAAATATCGATCCACGGCGGCGAGATAGGGCGGATACGCACAACGCACCTGCATCGCGGGATCTTTGAGAAGCCACGAGGGTAGACCGCCAAAATCCCATTCGGAGCAGATGTATGGTCCGGGTCGGACGATGACCTTCAAGCCAACGTCACTTGCGGTCTCAATGAACTTCACGATATCGAGCATGCCTTCAAAGTGAAATTCGCCTGGACGCGGTTCGTGCAGATTCCACGGGACATACGTTTCAACAGTATTTAATCCAAAGGCGCGCATCTTTTCAAGACGGTCACGCCAATATTCGGGCACCACACGGAAGTAGTGCAGTGCACCAGAGAGAATGCGGAAGGGCTTGCCGTCGAGCAGGAATTGAGTGGAGGAGGTTGTGAGAGTCATAGTGGAAGGGTGAATGATGAGTTAGGAAGGATGAATTTCGATCGCACGACTTTCATTGGAAGCAAGTGTGAAAGGCTCGAGATCGATGCTTCTGTTGATGTGAATGCGATAGGTACGTTGGGCAGGGACGACAGATAGATCACCCTGTACAGGATGGATGGTAAATATGTTGCCCTTTAATTCAAACTTGGTGATGGCATATTTACCGCGTTGGTAGTCAGTTGTTTCACCATCATCTTCATAAAGATCAAATTTATTATCCGCACCTGGGAAGATGTAAATATCCAACTCGATAGGATTCTTGATTCCGCCCCAGCCGACTTTCGGTGCAAGCGGGACGATGGCTCCGGCTTTGGCGTAGACGGGAATATCTTCGAGAGTTGCTTTAACATCCCGCCACGCTCCACCCGTAACCTGCTCGCCCGTAAAGAAGTTGAACCAGGTTCCAGCCGGGTACCAGACTTTTCGGACGGCGGCAGTTGTCCCTGCGTCTGAGGCGGTGAGGATGGGGGCGACGAAAAGTTCGGAGCCAAAGTAATATTGATCTTGAGCGTCAAAGGCTGAGGCGTCCGACATATCCGCATAATACATGGGCGTGACAAGACTGATGCCGGTCTGATGTGCGCGCCACGCCATACTGTAAACATAAGGGATGAGAGCATGCCGCAATTGCATGGCATCACGCGCGGCGTGGAAGATGCGCTCAGGCTTGCCCCATGGACGACGATCGAGGGCGGCTTTTTTGGTGCTATGCAAACGGAAGATGGGACTGAAGACACCGAACTGTACCCAACGCAGATAAAGCTCTGGCGTGCCATCCTTGAACATGTGCCCGCCGATATCATGACTCCACCAACCATAGGCAACGTTCGCGGCGGTGGCAGTGAAGCGCGGTTGAAAGGCGAGCGCACTCCAACGTACGAGGGTGTCGCCGCTGAAGCCGATGGGATAACGATGGTTGCCGAGCCCACCCCAACGCGAAAAAACAAAAGGACGTTTGCGGCCATCGCGCCCGAGATCGTAATAATGAAGATGGTTCAACATCCAGAGCGGATCAAGACCCGGGATGTTACTCTTTTTACCCTGCTGCCAATCCATCCACCAGAAGTC
>CAZMQE010000108.1:0-2373 GCA_964568115.1 uncultured Anaerolinea sp. | reverse complement strand
TGATGAAGAATATCGAAGTAACCTTCCATGAAATGCGGGTCAGCGATATCAAATGGGATGGGCCGTTTAGTGGAAGGGTCTACATTCATCCACTTTGCCATCGCTTCATATTGTTGTTCGTGCGGATGAATACCTCTGGCAGGATGCAGGTTGAGTGCAGTGCGCAAGCCTTGTTCATGCAACCAACGGATGAAGCCGTTGGGGTCGGGAAAGAGTTCGCGGTTCCAGGTGTAACCGGTCCAGCCATCGGAGGTATTGCCGGTTTTGGTGATATGCCAGTCCATATCGATGATGCACACCGAAAGCGGCGTCTCATTTAAACGGAAGTCTTCCATCAGGGCTTGAAGTTCGTTTTGTGTGTAAGCCCAATAACGACTCCACCAGTTGCCGAGAATGTAGCGCGGGACCATGGGAATCTTTCCCGCGATGTTGGTGAAGTCACGCAGGCAGGCGGCATAGTCTGTGCCATAGCCGAAGAAATACAGATCTTTTTGCGAGATTCTAAAGCTCTTTAAAACCTTTAGTTTTTTTTGAGGGCGGGGTTCAAGCCAACCAGTCTCATTGAATACAAGCGTTTCCGAATCATCCATCACCGCCCAACCAGATCTGGAGAGCAAACCATTCTCGAGGCGGGTTGTGCCGCCAACACCATCCAGCGTGCGAGCCGTGCCTTTGAGATTATCGGTTTGCCGCATTCCATACTGCCATGTAACACCAGTCTGCTTGAGCGTGATGGAAAGGGTTTTGCCTGTAAAGCCCCGCGCTGTGATCTGATATTTCAAATGCAGGAAATCGGTTTCGATCTCAATGAACGAGTCGGTTACGTTTTTCCTGAAAGCGGGTACAGACTGTTCGCGATACCAAAAGGCTTGCGAAGGACGATCCTCAAAGCTATTCGTTTTGCTGTATTCGAGTCGAATGAGTCGGTCGGTCAACACCGTGAAGCGGACGTTCTTCGCCGTGATGACAGCACTTGGGTTGGCGATGGGCAAAAATGCGGGAGCGGGAGGCAGGGACATAGGAATCCTTTGAAAGTATGTTCAGGATGAATCAATGAATTTTATCTGCTATCCCCTATTATTTCACAGTTTTTTCCGCACAGAGAGCGTTTGGAAAAATAAACCGATCTGCTCTTTACGCTAAAAATGTCTTCAGTATTTCATGAAGACATTTTTACAAGAAATGCTTTTATGATTTTGAGATGACTATCGATCACATCTTCGCAAAGCTGGATTTCAACGCGGGGTACAACTCCTGATATACAGCATACGACTTGCGATATGCATCCGCCTCTTTTTCAACGGGCAAAGTTGATCCGGTGATTCTGATACAGGCTTTGCACGCGGACGCCACATCACCCCACACGCCCGCACCGACTCCAGCAAGCAAAGCCGCACCATATGCACCGCCCTCCGTGGTGTTGACTGTTACCAACTCCGCATTTAACACCGAAGCCATGATCTGCCGCCACAACGCACCTTTCGTCCCGCCGCCTGATGCACGGACCTGGGTAATAGTACCCAGCCCAGCATTTTGGATCAACGTAAAACTATCTTTCAATCCAAACGCCACACCTTCCAACACAGCACGCGTCATATGCGCGCCGCTATGACGGAGAGTCAAGCCGATGAAAGCACCGCGTGCCAACGGGTCGGGATGTGGTGTACGTTCGCCCGAAAGATACGGCAGGAATTGCAATCCTTCACTTCCCGCAGGAATCGACTCGGCTTCCTTCAATAGATCATCGAAACTCATCTCAGGCGCGAGCGTATCGCGATACCACTGCAAACTACCAGCCGCTGAAAGCATCACACCCATGAAGTGCCACATGCCCGGCACCGCATGGCAGAACGCATGCAAGCGCCCTTCGGGTTCGATCAATGCCGATGGCGTCGTTGCAAACACAACACCGCTTGTGCCCACCGTGAGACCAACAATACCAGGCTCCACGGCACCCACCCCCACCGCGCCTGCTGCCTGATCACCACCACCTGCCGCGACAGGTGTGCCAACTTTGAGTCCAGTAAGCGCCGCGGCTTCTTCGGTTACATATCCAGTAAACTCAGTGCCTTCAAAAGTTTTCGGCATCCACGCACGCGGAATATCCAGCGCGGATAAAACTTCATCCGACCAATCACGTGCTTTCAGATCAAACAATACCGTGCCCGCACCATCGGCTTTATCCATTGCGTATTCGCCAGTTAGTTTGAGACGCACATAATCCTTTGGGAGCAAAACATGTTTTGCTTTTGCGTATACATCTGGCTCGTTCTCTTTGACCCACAAGATCTTCGGCGCAGTGAATCCCGTCAGCGCGACGTTGCCCGTGATCTGGATGAATTTTTCTTTACCAATGATCTGATGGATCTCATC
>CAZMQE010000107.1:0-9550 GCA_964568115.1 uncultured Anaerolinea sp. | reverse complement strand
CTGCTGGAAGGCAAACCGCAAGAGGTACTGACCTCGGATCTGTTAACCGATAAAGCCTTCGGCATTTCACGCTACACCTCCGTGGCGCGGAAGGCGAAAGAATTGGGCGTGTGGAAACAAGATCAATTGCCGGTCACATTGGATGAGGCGGTTGAGGGATTCAAACAATGAACATCGAAATCTCGAACCTGCAATTCACTTATCCAGCTGGCGTTCAAGCCTTGTTTGGTGTTTCGCTGAATATCAACGCTGGTGAACAGGTGGCGATCGTCGGTCAGAACGGCGCGGGAAAAACGACACTCGTGAAGCATCTGAACGGGTTGTTGCAACCAACTTCCGGCTTCGTCCGAATCGCTGATTGGGATACGAAGGAACATCCCGTTGACAAACTCGCGCATCGCGTCGGCTACGTGTTCCAAAATCCCGATGAGCAATTGTTCTCGAAGAATGTCGGCACGGAAGTTGCCTTCGGACCGAAGAACCTCGGGCATACCAGCGAGCAGGTTCAGGCGTTAGTCAAAGACGCGCTGGCGCTGACCGAACTCTCCGATAAAACGGAAACGAATCCGTACGACCTATCCCCCACCTGGCGCAAGATGGTCGCCATCGCTTCCATCATCGCGATGGATACGCCGATCGTGATCTTCGACGAACCCACCACCGGGCAGGATGCCGCCAACATTGCGCGCATCGTCAACGTGATCAAGGGCTTGCGTGAACGCGGCAAGACTGTCATCACGATCACCCATGATATTGATTTTTGCGCCGAGAATTTTGAGCGGGTGATCGCCATGTCACAGGGCAAAGTTTTGCTGGATGGAAAAGCCAATAATGTGCTGGGGCAGGACGAAATCCTGGCAACAACGTATGTTGACCCGCCACAACTTACCCGCCTCGGAAAACGACTGGGGCTGGAGCACACCATCCGAAACCAAGCGGAGTTTTTAGCCGCACTAAAAAAATAGAGGCGCATGCGCCTCTATTTTTTATAAACTTTCAATTCGTCGTACCCCGAATCTTCAGCAAACTCGCGCTTATAAACTTCATTTGTAAACGCGGCGATCACGATCTCAGCGGTTGTATATATTTTGCAGCCCGAGACAAGGTGCCCGCCAATTGTGTATCCATTTTCATCAGATATCGATACATGCAAATGCGACCCGTGAATGGAAACGGTGCCGGTGATCGAGACAATCTCAAAATAACCAACATATTCATTATGTACCTCGCGATTGGCAAGTCGCAGTACAGCATGCGTCAAACTTCCCACACCGCTCAACACACACCCCGCTTCGATCTGATTTTGCAATACAAATGCATCGATGGCGTCAAACAAGTCCTGTCCGGCAGACAAACGAAAGGTATAATTTTCCATGTTCCAAACTCCTGCGCTATTATACAGGCTGACTTGCAGTTGTCAGTTTTGCAAAGCGTATCGAGTTGGCAAAAAGTTTTAGCATGGTCATGTAAAATTGAACTGCATGGGAGTATGTATGGCAAATTTAAATGTACAGGTTTTTAATAGCATTTCTGAAATTGAGCCCGCGATCTGGGACAGTGTCGCCGCACGCCGCGGGTTTCAAAGCCACCGCTGGTATACATTCGGCGAACGCGCCATGGCTGATTGCCCTCCCACCTATTTAATAGCCTGGGATGGCGATAAACCCGTCGCAGGCGCAGCACTCTTCAGAATTCATAATGAGCCATTGCCTTTACCCAGCGTAGCACGCCGCTTCATGTCGTCTGTGCTCAAACGCAGACCATTGCTCGTGTGCCGCTCACCATTCACCGATACATCCGCCATGCTCCTACCCGGCGAACCGCTGCGCGATGAAGCGCTAACTGCCCTCGCGTTAGCCGCACAAGATCAATTCAAAAAACAACGCTGCTCCTTCCTCGTCTTTGATTTTCTGCTCACTGAACAGTTGAAATACCCCAGCTGGCCCAGCGGATATGAACCGATTACCATCTCAGAACCCGGCACGTTCATGCCGCTCGAATGGGAAAGTTTTGAAGCCTACCTGGAAGCCGGTAATAAAAAAGACCGCCAGCACTACAAGAAAAGCCTCAAGGAAACCGAAGAAAACGGGATCGTGCTTTCCAGGCACACTTCGGTGCCTGATGTAGATACCGCCCTCACCTTGATCAGAAACGTCTCCATTTGGCATGGCTCCGCGCCCAATCCATGGACACGCGGGCTACTGGAAAACTTCTCCATGATCGATGGCACCTGGCTTGAACTCCGTAAAGACAACAAATTGGTTGGGTGTGGTGCAGTTGTACGCGATAACAAATTTCAACTTGCCACCGCCCTCGGGCTGGAAGATGATGTACCCGGCGGGTATTTCCTGTTGCTCTACGCCGCTCTGCAGGAAGCCTTTACGCACGACGTCCGGCTGGTCCGTTTTGGCACAGGCGCCTACGATGTCAAACGCCGATTAGGTCTCCATCTCGAAGATACAAATCATGCCATGGTCACCATGGCTGGCTTTACTGCACGCGCCGCCAAAAAACTTGCCACAGGCGAATAAATATGCTGCTTGGAATTCCACAATCTGCCGCAACGCTGCTCACTATTCTTTTTTTCTACGCGATGGACTTCACCCTCATCCGTCGTTATGATAAACAAAGACAAGCCAGTGGTACAAGCGGTACAGGTCGCGCGTGGGATTTCACCTTCTTCATTTTCGTCATGGTTGCGATCCTGGTTTTGCAACCGCTCTTCCTCCAGATCATCAGTTTTCGCACTAACCAAACTTGGGGCTTGTTCATTCAACTCTTTGGTTTGATCGTTATTCTTACTGCACTCGCCCTTCACATCTGGTCACGCGCACATCTGCAACATTACTACGCCGAACGCGTGGAAGTGCAGCCCGAGCACAAAGTCATCAACACGGGTCCGTATGCCTTGATGAAACACCCGGTCATCACTTCTTTCTTCGGGATCGCCAGCGGACTCTTCCTCATCAACCCATCACTTACAACTCTTGCGGCTTTGATCTACACGATCTGGGACTTCACCCGCGCCGCGCAACAAGAGGAAGACTTGCTCTCCAAGACTCTGCCTGGCTATGCGGACTACGCGCGTCAGACTCCCCGATTCCTGCCTCGCCTGTGGAGAAGCCGATGATACCCTTCGAGCGATTCCTACAACTGCCCACCGCGGAAGTTTCTACGCTCGTCAAAGCTACTGGTCACAAAGTGTGCGTGTTCCCCGTCAACGGCACGCGCCGCTGGTTCATGCTCGAACACGGCGATGAGATCGGAAACGATTTCTTTGAGGCATATATGCACACATCCATTCAAAACCATGTGGACTTGTGCGCCATGCTATTTGACCACGGTATCCAGACACTACTCGCCCCGGTCTTTGGACGTGAACTCATGCGGCGCGGTGATGAATATACCCAACGCGTGGGGATCGATGGGCTCGTAAGAACAGCCACAGACAAAAACTATCGTGACTTCTTCGATAAGTACAATGTGAAAGTCCGTTTTTATGGCGACTATCGCGATGTACTTACCGGCACTCCCTACGAATATGCGCTGAAATCCATTTACGAAGTGACTGAAGCCACAAAGCATCACACAGCTTTTCAACTCTTTTTCGGCGTCTTCGCAGATGAGGTGACTGAAACCATCGCGCGTCTTTCTGTGGAGCATTATCTCGCACAAGGCTCCATACCCGATAAAGAAGCGCTGGTGCGAAAATATTATGGTGCAGATTTGCCCCCCGTCAGCATGTTCATTGGCTTTGATAAATTCAGCGTATTCGATATGCCGCTTCTCACCACTGGCGAAGAAGATCTATATTTTTCACTCAGCCCATCCCCTTATATGACCACACATCAATTGCGGGCGATCTTGTACGATCATATTTACGTTCGCCGCGCACCTGAACCTGATTACACCAAGTTCGCGCCCGAAGAACTGAATTGGTTACGAGAATACTACCGTCACAATAAAGATTATGCGTTTGGCGTTGGAAAACTAAAATTCAATCTATGGTTCCCCGAAATCGGAAATGAAGCATGACAGACCTCATCGCACAACTGATCGACGAAATCGGTCCTGGTCACATGGCAAGCACTGCTTACGATACCGCCTGGGCGGCACGGCTCGGCGAAATTGACTGGAACATTAGCAGCCAGGCATTATCCTGGCTGGCAGAGAATCAATTGGCAGATGGCTCCTGGGGCGCACCAGCCCCTATGTATTATCATGACCGCGTTATTTGTACCTTAGCTGCCATGATCGCGTTATCAGTACGAGGTCGCCGTGGTCATGATAAATCGCAAATCGAAAGGGGTAGGCTGGCTCTCGAACGGGTGGTGGGAGGTGCAACGCAAGGGCTCCAATCCGATCCCAATGGAGCAACTGTCGGCTTTGAAATGATCGCTCCCACACTGACAGCTGAAGCTGAAAAACTGGGCATCATCCCAAGTCAGGGCAATCGCATCCTGGGACGTTTATCCAAACAACGCGCCAAAAAACTCGCATACCTGCAAGGCAACATGATCAGCAGACATGTGACCATGGCGTTCTCTGCCGAGATGGCGGGCAGCGATGGACAACACATGCTGGATGTTCACAACCTGCAGGAAGCCAATGGCTCGGTAGGCGTCAGCCCATCTGCCACCGCCTACTTTGCCACCTACATCAAAAAAGGCGACCCGGCATCGCTCAATTATTTACGCCATATCCTCAAACCGGATGGCGGCTTGCCCAACGTCGCCCCGTTCGATGTGTTTGAGATCGGCTGGGCATTGTGGAATTTGAGTTTGATCCCTGGCTTGGGTCACACCGAAAAACTCAAACCGCATCTTGATTTTCTCTCCAAAGCCTGGCAGCCCAAAACTGGCGTTGGGTTCGCTGCAAGTTATACCGTCAAAGATAGTGACGACACCGGGCTGGTTTATGAAACGTTATTACGCTACGGCATTGAGAAAGATCTTGCCAGTGTTTTATCATACGAAGAAAAAGATCACTTCCGTTGTTTTGATCTGGAGGTCAACCCGTCCATTAGCGCAAACATTCATGTACTCGGCGCGCTTGGGCAGGCTGGGTTGAGCGCAAAAAACTCATCTGTGCAAAAGATCATTCATTTTCTGCACAAGAGTAAAGGTCAACAACCGTTTTGGGTCGATAAATGGCACGCCTCGCCCTACTATGCCACAGCGCACGCCATCATTGCCTGCGCCGGGCTGGCAAATGATCTGGTAGGCGAATCGGTGGAGTGGATTCTTAAAACACAGAACTCCAATGGCTCCTGGGGTACCTATGTCGCTACAGCCGAAGAAACCGCCTATGCCATGCAAGCGCTGTGGGTTTGGAACCAAAAAGTGGCGCGCATACCCAAAAGCATTATAAAAAACGGCGCGCGCTGGCTCAAGGAAAACATGCACAATCCCTACCCACCCTTGTGGATCGGGAAATGTTTATATAGCCCGCACCTCGTCATTCGTTCGGCGGTGATTAGCGCGCTGGCGCTGGCTCAATAAAAAAATATGAAAAAATTCTTCGACTCTTTCCTCAACGTTTCAGTACCAGACCCAGATGACGCACGTCGGCGCAGGGTGTTGAATATCCTGCTGTTGGGCACACTACTGGCAACCGTGGTGGGATTTCTGGCAATTGTGGTCGGCTCTGCAACCTCAAACGAATTAAATCTTCCTGAAACACAAATCTTATTGGGCGGTACACTCATTACCACGCTTGGCATCATGGGTATCTACCAGATTAATAAACGCTGGTCTGGTCGCTGGGCAGCCCTGCTATTCCTTTTATTGCTGACACTGATCTTTACCTTTACTGACTCTCCCGACCAGCTTTCAAATGGACGCTCACTCTTTATCTTCACACTGCCCATTGCCATTTCAAGCCTGATCCTGATTCCTGAAGCCAGTTTTCTTTTCGCGCTTCTCGGCGGTGGCATCGTCACCGGGCTGGCGCTCTCCATCGATCAACCCATCAACTTTTTCGCCATCATCGGCTTCTTCATGTTGGCGCTCGTATCCTGGCTATCGGCGCGGAGCCTGGAAACCGCCCTCAAGGAACTGCGTGCCATCAATTCCAATCTTGACCAGGAAGTGGTCGAGCGCACCCATGCACTGACCGAATCCCTTGACCGCGAACGCATCGAAGCTGGTCGCAACCAAGCCATTCTCAACTCGATCGCTGACGGCGTGATCGTGTTCGATAAAAAATGGAATGCCACCATGGCAAACCCCGCTGTCAAAAGCATGCTGGATATCCCACTCGAATTGATCATCAACAAAAACTTTCGCGAGCTCATTGAACACCCGAGGCTCGCTGAGGATAGCCGCAGATTGCTGAACGCCATGGTCGAGCACGATACCCAGCCCATTGGCTTTCGTATTGTGTGGGGCGAAAAGACCATCTCTGTCAGCGCAGCCCAGGTCTACGATAACCGCAAAGAAAACAACAAGAACATCGGCACCGTGATCGTCTTCCGCGATTTCACGCGGGAAGCTGAAGTGGAAAAACTCAAAAGCACTTTTGTCGCCATCGTCTCGCACGAGCTGCGGACCCCGCTCAACGCCATTCTTGGTTATGCTGAAATGTTCAAAGAAGCCGTCTACGGACCCATGAACGAGAAACAAGTCAACATGGCGGTTCGCATCATGAAGAATACCCAGCGCCTGCTCGGACTGATCAACGATCTGCTTGACCAGGCACAAATGGAAGCCGGTAAACTGACCATCCACATCGCTCCGCTCAAACCTGCCGAACTACTCGAAGCCATGCATGGGTTACTGGACAAAACCGCCTCAGACAAGCGCCTGAGGCTGACCAGCGAAATTGACGATGACCTCCCCGAAATCTTGAACGGCGATTCCGCGCGCCTGCAACAGATCCTGGTCAACCTGGTGACGAACGCCATCAAGTTCACAGATCAGGGTGAAGTGCGCGTGAACTTACGGCGTACGGATGATGCGAAATGGGGCATTGAGGTCGCAGATACAGGTCAGGGCATTCCAGAAGCAGACCTCCCCTATATCTTCGATACGTTCAGGCAAGTGGAAGGTGCGACAACGCGCGTCCACGGCGGGTTTGGGCTCGGATTATCCATTGTCAAACAACTGGTCAATCTCATGAGTGGCGATGTGAGAGTGGAAAGCCAGGTGAATAACGGGACCAAATTCACCATCACCCTACCTCTAACAATTCCCTAATCAAGAAACCCGGAGAATACCATGAGCGAACTTGCATTGATCATTGAAGATGACGAAGACCTGGCAAGCATCTTTGCCGAAGCCTTGCGCGGCATTGATTACGAAGTAGAGCACGCTGCAGATGGACGGCTGGCGAAGGAACGACTACTGAACGGAGTTGCACCTTTCCTGATCTTGCTCGATATGCACCTGCCGCACATTTCCGGCGGAGATTTGCTCACCATCATCAAACAGGATAGCCGCTTCGAAAAGACCGTCGTCATCATAACAACAGCCGATGCGCGTATGGGCGATATGTACCGTGACCAGGTGGATTTTGTAATGGTCAAACCCATTTCGTTCATGCAATTACGCGATATCACTGCCAGATTAAAACCCAAGTAATAAGTAGAACCCCGAGATTTTGAAAATCTCGGGGTTCTAGGTACTAATCAGAAGAATATTGATAACAGGTAAACACTTCCCCAGATGGGGTGTTTATTTCTACGGGCCAGTCGGTGTTTGTCACTTTGTAAGTATCCAATCCATTTTTGAGATCGGCAAAAATTCGATCAGCCGCAAAGCGTGAGAAGTGGAAGGACTGCCAGGCAAGGTCACGTTCATTCAGTTCACGGTCATAACGCTTACAGAATAAAGCCGCACCCACCTTTTCACGCACAGCCACTGGGAGTGATTTGTTCTGAAAAGCACTCGCCAGTGCCGGAACAGCATCGTCAGATAGATCTAGAAAATACTGCGCATCTAGATCAACACGCCCCTGGGTCAGCGATTTATCGGCAGCGACATGTAGTTCGCGTTGAACATTCTGGTTGACAATAAAGGCATCCACATTCAACAAGGTCAGCGAAACAACAAAACCCAGCGCAGCCAACACCATCGCCAAACCTGCCGTCCGTTCGCGGCGCATGATTTCAAGTACCACCACGACCACCAGTAACAAAGCCAGCCAGATCATGAAAACATGAGTATAGGCACGCAGGCGTGAAAACCCATACGCAGTTTCATACAGCATGAGCCGCTGAAAAGCTGAAACCAACATCACCAGCACCAGGCCCACCAACCCCACCCCCAACCCGGAGAAAGTACGGCGCTGCGCCTCAGTCTCACGGCGGGTGATCGCGCCCAATCCAAGCAACAGGAGCAAGCTGAAAAAGGCAACCGCAACCAATTCGCCGAAACCTTTGCGGGCATATTCAGCAAACGTATAACCCTCGATGTTGATGTTCGCCTGTCCACCAAAAAAATATTGGAATTGGATCACGACAAAGGCCGCGAACAAGATCACGACACTGCCAAGTACGATCGTCGACTCGGTAAAACCGAGGAATGGTGCAAAGCGCGGTTTTTCTTCAAATGGTTCATTCGATTTTTGCGCAGCGTGCAGGAAGGTCCCGGCGATGGCATATGCAAAGATCAGAATATAAACCAGCCTGAAAATATATTCAGGGAGATTATCGATCTGGAATATATCAGTGAATTTTTTAAATCGCTCTGCAAAAATAGGGTCGGCGGAAGAAAGTAACGACGCAAAGATCGCGATGACGGGCAACGCGATGACAACGCCACGGAGCACGGGCCACACTGTTGAAGTGCGCTTCTCATTTAGGGACGGCTGCTCCCGTTTAACCTCCGCCATGAATCCAAGCGGACGGGCAAGCATGCTGCCAAGGAGGGTTAAGTATCCGAAGAGGTAATCGGTCAAGCCAAAAAGAGTCCATTGACCGCCGAGATAGGTGATGGTGAAAACACCCATGAGGAAGATGGTCATTGCAACAGAGAGGAAGACCGTCATCGGCTCCTGGCGGAAAAAGGTCATCGCAGAGAGAAAGAGGATCGGAAGCAGAAGCAGGCTTGAGCGTGGCGCGAGGCGCAACCCGTCTGCTTTGAGCAGGAATATCCCAGTGATGAGACACAGGGAAACGTAGATGAAAAAATTAACGCCAGCGGGTTTATTCCAAAAAAGAAAATCGAATGCCCAGCCGAGCAGGATTACGGTGAACCAAAAACGATTAGGGTTGGCTTTCATACAGACCTCCACGGGAAATTTTCACAAGGATAGCGCAGCGAGGCTTGCGGAGACTCTCAAAAGGTATCAAAAATTCACAAAAACAGGCTTTTTGGTATTACAACTTGATGAGAATTGATTTCAGCCTATTGACATCCGATTTAAAATATGACATACTGCAATCATTCATTCAGGGGAACAACAATTAATTGCCATCCTAATGAAAGGAGGAGGTGATGTCTAACATGGATAGTAGTAGTAAACCCAGCGCTGTGGCATCCCTCCTCAAGCAGTAAAAAGGCAGAAGATCGCCTCACCTGCTAAAATGGGAAGCCACAGCGCCCCACCA
>CAZMQE010000106.1:0-9568 GCA_964568115.1 uncultured Anaerolinea sp. | reverse complement strand
TTCGAATCCCCATGGGGGCACAATAAAAAGAACTGCTTATTCAGCAGTTCTTTTTATTTTTCTTATATATTCTCAAGTAATCTTTTGATATGCGGCAATTGCTTGCGGGCAGCCTGCTCGCCGCGTTCGATCACATGCGGGATCTTATCCACATCGAACATCGAGACCGTACTTTCAAACTCAGGGATGATCGGGAAGATTTCCGCGTGATGCGCCAGGTTGTAAAAAGCATAGGTTGAGTTCAGGATGTTGTTCATGTAGATGCTGTTGAGTTGTTCCTGCACAGCCGTCATCGAGCGGAAGCGGTTGCGATAATCGAGCGTGAAGCCCATCGCAATGATGATATCCGCCCCATCTTGAATGGCAACATCGATCGGCAACGGATCAGACGCAGCGCCATCGATGAGTAAACGCCCACCCACTTCCCACGGCGGGAAGATGATCGGGATGGCGAGGCTGGCACGGATCGCATCAAAAACGCTGCCTTCAGAAAGCACCACTTTTTCGCCAGCGAGCAGATCCGTAGCGACCACCTTGAACGGCATCTTCAGATCTGCAAACTGCCAGTCGCCGTACACATCACGCAGTTTTTTATTCATCACCGAATCGTCAACCAACCCACTGCGCTCATTGAAGCGGAGCGTTCCGTCTTTGCTGGCTTTCAAATTCTCGGTGTAGCCCTGCATAATGTCGCTGGTCCACAACGTTCTCGACCACTCTTCCATGATCTTTACATCAACATGATTCGCGATCAACGCCGCGTACATGCTCCCGCCGCTGCAACCGACCACGCTATCCACAACGATCCCCTCTTCTTGTAGAACACGCCACAAGCCAGCTGCCGCTGCACACTTGATGCCGCCAGAGCCAATGACCAGGGCAATCCGTTTTTTGGAATTCATAGCTGGATATTCCTACTTCCCCAAGAGGCTTTTGATGAAGGGTACTTGTTGTTCAGCAGCGCGTTCACCCTCTTCGATCACATACGGAAGTTTATCGGTGTCAAAGAGTTTGATGCGGTATTTGAATTCCGGGATGATGGGAATGATCTCGGAGTGATGGGCAAGATTATGGAAAGCGTAATTCGATTTGAGCAGGTTGTTCGAGGTGATGCTGCTCATCTGGAAGTTGTAGCGCATCAACGAAGTGACGTGTTCCTGATACGGGCTTTCAAAGCCCATCGCGATGATGATATCCGCGCCCTCTTTGATCGCCACCCCGATCGGCAACGGATCGCTTTGATAGCCGTCGATCAGGAAGCGGTCATTGAGTTTTTTGGGAGGAAAAATATAAGGGATGGAGATGCTCGCGCGCACGCCATCTTCGATCTTGCCTTCAGAGACCACAACCTGTTCGCCGGTATAAAAATCGGTGGCAGTGACAAACAGCGGAATCCGCGTATCGGCGAACGTCGCATTTTCAAAGCCATCGTGAAATCTGCGGTTGATCAGGCTGTCATCGATCAAGCCAAAGGTTTCATCGAACTTGAAGAGCTTGGGGAGCGCAAGCTGAAGTATGCCGCGCAAGTTGCGCTTGCCGGTTACGTCACTCGTCCACATTCTCAGCGTGGCTTCGGTCGCTCGTTCTACCGACCAGCCCAAAGCAATGAGCGCAGCGTAGATCGCGCCGCCCGAACAGCCCACCACCATGTCCACGTCAATGTGCTCGCGCTCGAGCACTTTCTTCAATCCGATCGCAGCCGCGCACTTGACACTGCCCGAACCAATGACCAACGCGACGCGTGGTTTATCTTTATTAGACGCCATGATTCAATTTATGAGTAACTGGCAACGGCGGTATCGACGTCATTGAACATTTTCAAGATGTTCGTGAAGCCGCTCAAATTCAACACTTTCAACACATCGGGTTGAACACCCGCGAGACGCAAGTCACCGCCCTGGGCACGGGTTTCTTTGATCGCGCCGAGCAAAACGCGCAAGCCTGCGCTGCTGGTGTAATCCACACCGCTAAAATCCGCGATCAATTTGATATTGCCTTTTGTGACCAGCCCCTGAATAAATTCTGTGATCTTCGGGGCAGTCATCGCATCGATGCTACCTTTCAGTGAAACAACCGTAACCCCGCCCATCTGCTTGTCTTGAATCTCCATCGCACTGCTCCTTGGTTGAAATCTATTTCTTCAATTCTTTTTCAAGAATAAATTGATTGGTGGTTTCGTTCAGCTTATTATACGTGACATTATCCATCAGCTCCTGGACGAAGAAGAGACCCAGTCCGCCCAGTTCGCGCTCATCCCAACCCGCTTCAAGGTTTGGACTTTTAGCCTGCTTCGGCGGAAAATATTTTCCATCATCCCGGATGATGAGTCTGGCTTTGTTGTCGACAACATCGAATGTCAAGGACAATAAGCCTGGCTCCCGACCTTCATACCCATATTGAATGATGTTCGCACAAATTTCATCCACTGTTAGTTTAAAGGCGAACACATCTTCGGGTCCGAGCCCGCTGTGTAATGCCGCTGACTCTGTAAAGCTCCGCAATTCTCCGAGGACATTCAAATGTGCGGTTCGGCAGATCGCATGGCGACCGCCATCCAGTGACGATTTACGCCGGAAGGAGATCAAGGTGATATCGTCGAATTGGTTTTGTTCACCCATATGCTTCTGGAGTTCAACATTCAACTCAAACAACATGCTAAAGATCGAGCTCCACGGCGCTGAAACACTTTGGAGTAGGCGCTCTTCGGAAAATATTTTCCCATCTGTATTGCGGGCATCTGTAGTTCCATCCGTAAACCCAACCAGAAAATCGCCTTCGTTGAAGTGATGCTGCTCCACGCGAAAATTCATATTCGGGAAGAAACCAATTGCCGGACCCGTAGGCATCAACCTTTGGATGACCGTCCCACTCTTATCCAACACGATCGGAGGTTCGTGCCCACCATTCACATAATACATGTTGCTGGTGACGGGGTCCAACACGCCAAAGAACAAAGTCGCGAACATATTGGACTTGCCATGATACTCAGCAATGAAATTGTTGGTGCTTTGGATAATATCCAGAAGCCGCTCACTCACGTTGTTCGTATCGATCTTGGTTTCACTAAAGGCACGCAACAAACTCCGGAACAGCACCATGAACAACGCCGCGCCTACACCTTTGTCGCACACATCCGCGATGATGAAGGCGGTTAAATTTGAGTTTCTGAATTGGAACACATCGTAAAAATCGCCTGCCACCTGGCGTGCCGCTTGAAAATGCGCGGCGATTTCCCAACCGGGGATTTGCGGCAAAGTTTCAGGGAAGAATCCCGATTGGATTTGGCGACCAATTTCCAGGTCCCGTTCTGCCACGTCCAAAGCCGATTCTGTTTTGGCATGCATTTTTGCATTATCCACTGCGGCTGCGATCTGACTCGCGATCGTTTCCGCCAACGCGATCTCATCGTTGGTAAACACATGATATGGATCTTTGGCAGGCATGCCGATCGTACCGATTGCTTCGCCGCGCGCCAATAACGGCACGATCATAATGGAGCGGGTCCCACGCGTTCGAGAGATATCGGCAATGGAAGTGGTACGCGCATCGCTTTGCGCATCCTGGATCACAATGGTCTTCTTCTTCTCAAGAACTTCCACGGAAGATTGATTCCCTTCAACTGGCAGCAACAAGCCTAAACCACTGGTCTCTCCTGCGCTTGCGGTGTGAAAGGCAACGATCTCCAAATTTTTCTTGTCAGGCGTGAGCAGACCAATGCCTGCATTACGAATTTCAAAGATCTCAGTCAATTCCCGACACACCGATTGCAAAATATCCTTTAGATCCAATGACTGGCTGACTTTTACCGCAACGCGGTTGATAGCTGCCAGCTCGTTCGCACGGGACTCGGCGGCTTCTTTGGCACCCTGCAGCACCTCGGCAACCTTGATACGATCTGAAATGTCGCGGATGATCCCACGCGTCCCCACCACATGGCTATTTTCAATGATCGGTGAAGCAACGATTTCAGCTACAGAGACCCTGCCATCTTGACGTCGATAGTGATAATCAAAAGGTTCAATGGGCAGCCTGGTTTGGTAAATTGCCTCGAATTTTTCAAAGACCTTGCGGATGGATTCTCGTGCGATGAAATGCCGGAAGTTTTTGCCAACCACATCCTCCCTGCGAGGATACCCAAGATATTCCCAGTACGCGCGATTGACAAAAGTAATGACGCCAGCTCGATCGGCTTCGAAATAAGGGTCTTGCAGTGTGTCGAGAACGGCACTGAGGGTCTTCCGTGTTTTCTGCAGATTCGTCTCTGCGATAAGACGCTCGGAAATATCATTATAAAAAGCCAGATAGCCAAAGCGTTCGCCGCCCACAAAAAACGGTGCAGAGATCATTTCCACATCCGCGAGGGAGCCATCCTTCCGCTTGCGTTTACCCTCCCTAGAAGCCCCTTTGCGCATGACCAGCGTGGAAAGTTCCTTCATCTCGTTCAGCATCTCCTCTGTGGAGAGCAGACCATCCAGACTCTTGCCCACGGCTTCCTCACGGGAGTAACCAAACATTTTCTCGAACGCCGGGTTGACCACGCTGATCTTTTTATCCATGTTGTTGATGACCATGGCAATGGGCGATTGTTGCAACAAACTATCCAGCAGGTCTTTCTGCTCGAGGATCTCTCTTTCGGCTTTTACCCGGGCAGTGATATCGCGGATCAAACCTCTGGCGCCGATAACATTGCCATTATTTACGATCGGCGACACCGTGGTTTCGCCGATTAATACTCTTCCATCTTTTGTAAGATAGTTATATTCAAAGGGTTCGAACGGTTGCTGTTCTTCAAACAGCAATTTGAATTTCTCAATGATCGCTTGACCAGACTTTGGGTCGGTAATGTTTTGAAAATCCTTGCCCTGCACATCTTCCCAGCGCGTGAATCCCAGATTGTTGATCAAGGCGCGATTGGCATAGGTGATGATGCCGTTGCGGTCCACTTCAAAGAAGCTATCCTGCAACGTGTCCAGCACTGCCTTCAACGTCATCTGCGTGGATATCAGATTTTGCTCAGCCTGTTTCTTTTCGCTGATATCGCTGAATTGGATCAACCACCCCGTTGTTTTCCCAAAACTATCGCCAATACGCGAGACATGTATATCAAAGACCCGTTCTGTTTCGGGAAATTCGATTTGCAGATCCTGGTCTGCATACAGCGCATCATCCATTGCCTTTCGTACTTTCGAGACAATATCCGAATTCCTGTTGACCAACTCCAACAAGGATGCGCCTGAATATTCCCTGGTTTGCAAGCCCAGCATTTCCAGCGCGGCGGGGTTCACCTCGCGGACGTTCCTTTCCGCATCCACGATCAGCACGCCGGTCTCCAGTTTACGCACGATCACATCGTGAGCCAGCGGCACAACTTCCAGAATGTGACCACCAAAGATCGCCCACGCAAATGCCACGCCCGTGACCGTGAAGATGATCGGCGTGGGATCTGGGAAGCCCGCAGGCGGCGAACCAAAAAGAAAATAGGCATTCCCCAACAGTGGTGCAAGTACGCCAATGATCAATCCATACGCTTGCACGCCATACTGCTTGAATTTCGTGATCAGCGAAATCGCCAGTAGCACAATGCCAGCCACCACCAAGAGATACGAATAAATCGTATGGATGTAAAACAACGGACCGTAGTTATTTTCCAATGCGACATAACCACCGACCACAGTTGTGTCAAAGGAGGTGAAAAACAATTTATGGAAACCGCTCGTGAGCAGCAAAAGATATAACAGCGCAGGCGGAGCCCAAAACCAGCGTTCGAACTTCTCGACTGGTTCATACATGTAACCGGTCATCTTAACCGACAACAAGAACCAGGCGGTCGGTACAACCATGATCCCAAAATACGACACGCCATTCCAGAACCGCTGCCAACTGATATCCGGCGTCACCAATTGGATCGCGTTCGCAAACGCCCACAATGACCCGCCGAACATGACCCATGAGAACACATTCGATTCACGTTTTTTGATCGGGCGGCTTTGAATATAAAAACCAATTCCCAGCAGGATCAAGCCGGGAATGATCTGCCAGATCAAATACGGATTTGTTTGAAATTTCATCAGCGCTTAATCTCTCACTTGATATATTTTGTAAATGTCAAAGTATTGCCTTCTTCAGACGATTGATAATCAATGTTATCCATCGTCTGATAGATCAGGAACAGCCCCAAGCCACCCAACGGACGGTCTTCAAGGGCAGCTTCAATGTCTGGTTTCGGAGCGTCAGCAGGCTCAAAGATGTGACCAAAGTCTGTGATCTGGACCAGCACCCGGTCCGGTTCGACGCGCAAGGCGAGAATGATCGAGCCGGGATCCATCCCCTTATAGCCATGTTCGATGATGTTGGTACAGGCTTCGTCCACCGCGAGCTTCAGATCAAACACGGCTCCATCCGGGACCTTGGAACTGGTACAGCAATCCGAAATGAATTGACGGAACACTGCCAGCGACTCTAACTCAGCGGCGCGGGTGATTTGAAAACGTTGAGACATTTGCAACTCCTAATATTCCGCAGCGGGGAAAGTGTTGACACCGGCGTGGCGTCCAACCTGTTTGATCATTTTCAGATCGTCCCATTTCTTATCGAGCACTTGCAAGATACCATCATGAATTGCCCAGGCACGACCGCGTACCGACTTCCATTGCTCGGGCTGACGGAACGGCGTACTGCCATCGAGCGCCTTATGCAACTCACCGCCAGGTTGAAACTCTTTATGGATCGTATCCATCAACTGATGCCCCTTGGAATACGCAAAGCCGCGCTTCTCGAAAATCCATGCCGAGACGTAGGTTAATGGCTCAAGAAAAAACGCATGATGCGACAGCATGGTGAGAAAAGATTCGATGTGCGTGAAAACGATCTGCGAAGAGCGCAAGCCTTCACGCGTCTGCCCGGGGGCAAGCCCGGCGCGCATGGCTTTTTCTTCTTCAACCAGGTTGCGACGAACCGTGCCGAAGAGTGTTTCCTTGCCATCGTCGTCATAATCAGTGCGGAACTTTTCGCTGAGCGGATTATTGGCGATCAAAAAATTCAGGTCAATACCGTTGTATGAATTATCTGCCAATTCCAGGTAAAAGAATTCATTCTGCGGGTCAGCCCCATACCAGGCAGTGATCTGGACCTTGTTGCTCTCCGGCTCGGCTTGCAGTTTCACCTGCGGAAGTTTATCGGGGTTCTTCCAGGTCCGCGGGTTGATGTCAAACTCTGCAAGCACTTGAATGGGAATGAGCGTGCGATACAAACGCAGTTTGGGATTCTCGGGCAGGCTATTTAACGCTTTGATGGTGACCGGCAAACTGGCATCCCCGATCAGTTGAGATATGGAAATACCCCCGGGCGCAGTCTCGTTTTTGGTCGGTTCTACTTTAACTTTTAGTCGCTTGAACATATATTAAGTGGAGTGGCTTTGTCAATTTATATCATAGAAACAATTATTTGAATAAAAACATGGACAAGCACATGACGATACCCACTGAGGTTAGCTTACTTGATTTCCGTGATATATTTTCTCAAATTCCAGCATGGAAGTACAGAAAGGCATAACGCCAATATATGCAGCTCCCATTGTCGATCATCCCGAAGCCAGAAAAGATAACCCTGCACGCAGGCGCATTTGTCCTAGCCCCAAACAGTTCCATTTCCTACGCTCCCGCGGGAAAAAGAGCCGCCGAACTGCTGAAAAAAATTACCGGCTTTGGGGTGGTTGCCGAAAAAGGCACCATTCAAATTAAGCTCGATCCGAATATTCAAGGCGACGAAGCCTACCAGCTTGAGATCAACGAGCGTGGGATTTCCATCTCCGCCTCAACCTCAGCCGGGCTTTTTTACGGCGCCCAAACCGTACGCCAGCTGCTGCCTGCCAGCGCCGAAAAGGACGGCATCACGCAAGCCGTGGAACTGCCTTGTCTCCACATCGAAGACCGACCGCGTTTTCAACATCGCGGCTTCATGCTGGATGTTTCGCGTCATTTCTTTGATCCTACCGAAGTCAAGCGCGTCCTTGACCTGCTTGCGCTACAAAAGCTCAATCGCTTCCACTGGAATCTGACCAACGACCAGGGCTGGCGCATTGAGATCAAAAAATATCCCCGGCTGACAGAGATCGGTTCCAAACGCAAAGCTACGCAAGTAGACGGTTGGATTCTTTCCAAGCCAGTCTATGATGGCATCCCATACGAGGGCTTTTACACACAGGAGGAAGTCCGTGAGATCGTTGCGTACGCCAAAGAAAATTTCATCGAAGTGATTCCCGAGATCAATTCGCCGGGGCATGCTGCCGCAGCCATCGCGGCGTATCCCGAACTCTCCTGTGCGACCACGCCCTCAGAAGTACGCGCCACCTTTACATCCTTTTCAAAGCCGCTGTGCGTGGGCAAAGATTTCGCCTTCGAATTTCTGGAAAATGTTTTCACTGAGATTGCCGAGCTGTTCCCCTTTGGTTATATTCACATCGGCGGCGACGAGGTCAACAAGAAAGAATGGAAGAAATGTCCGCATTGCCGGCGCCGCGTCGCTGAGCAAGGCTTGAAAAGCGGCAACGACCTTCAGACCTACTATGAAAATCGGCTGGTCAAACGCTTGAAAACGAAAGGCGTGAACATCATCGCCTGGAACGAAGCCATGCACGCTGATCTTGATAAAGCTGTGATCAATCAATACTGGTTTTTTATCCATCGAAAAAAGAGCCTCGCCGAACTCCAAAAGGGACGCAAGACCATCGTTTCAGATGCATCCGCCTTGTATCTCGACTACTCCTACAAGGTCATGGAGTTGCTCCGAACCTATAACTTCGAACCGCAGTTCCCCGAAGTGACCGACGAACAGGCGGTCAACATCCTGGGGGTGGAAAGTGCGTTGTGGACGGAATACGTCTACTCACGCAACCGCATGGATTGGCAGATGTTTCCCCGGCTTTTGGCGGTCAGCGAAATCGCATGGACACCAAAGCATGAACGCAATTATCAGGACTTTCTGACTCGCCTGGCAAGCTTTGAACAACGCCTGGCTGCGCTCGGTGTCCATCACGCCACGCGCGAGTGTTACCTGAAATATCAGAAGATCTCGAAAGTTCCATCCATTTTCAAGGTCATCGCTCGCGAACATCCCGCCATGCAAGAATATAAACAATATCATCCACTAGAATCACGGGACTAACACCAAATCTGCACGTTTGGAGCACAATGCAAACATCGTCATACTCACGCGGCTATCTCATCGCACTCATCGCCACCGTCTTATGGTCCACCACCGGGGTCTTCATCAGCTACCTTAGCCGAACCTACGCCCTGCCCTCGTTGATCCTTGCCTTCTGGCGCGACCTGTTCGTTTCATTCGGCATGTTGATCGGACTCTTAATTTTCAGCCGCGCGCGCTTTCACCTCGACCGTTCCCATTGGAAGTTCATGGTCTTCTACGGCTTAACCCTCGCCATCTTCAATTCGATGTGGACTTTCTCCGTTCAATACAACGGGGCGGCTGTTGCCACCGTATTAGCCTTTTCCTCCCCTGCCATGACCGCGATCCTAAGCCGCATCGTGTTCAAAGAAAAAATCGGCTGGAT
>CAZMQE010000105.1:6798-9721 GCA_964568115.1 uncultured Anaerolinea sp. | reverse complement strand
GTGGTGGCTGGACATAATGATCGCATTGCCTGGGGCTTCACCAATCTCGGTCCCGATGTGCAGGATCTGTTCATTGAAAAGATCAATCCCGAAAACCCCAATCAATACGAAGTGGATGGCAAGTGGGTTGATTTTGAGATCCGCAACGAGACCATCAAAGTTGGCGGCGGTGACCCGGTGGAATTAACTGTGCGCATCTCACGACACGGTCCCATCGTCTCCGACACCTATGGTGATCTCAAAGATAACGTCGACCCTGAGGACCCCGAAGCCAAGGCGTTCAAAGATAAATCGGGCGTGGAACTGCCCGCCAATTATGCCATCGCGCTTTCATGGACTGCACTCAAACCATCCACGCCTTTCGAAGCCATCTGGGGTTTCAACAAGGCGCAAAACTGGGATGACTTCCGCGCCGCGGCACGTAACTTCCACGTCCCTGCACAGAACCTGTTGTATGCGGATGTCGACGGCAACATTGGTTATCAAACCCCCGGCGATATTCCGCTGCGCAAACAAGGCGATGGTACGCTCCCCGTCCCCGGCTGGAACAGTGCATACGATTGGACGGGCTACATTCCGTTCGATGAGCTGCCTTACACCTTCAACCCCGAAAGCGGTTTTATCGCCACCGCCAACAATCAATCCAACCCGCGTGAGTATCCCTACAACATCACCAAGGATTGGGATTACGGTCAACGCGCCGCCCGCATTGTAGACATGATCGAAAACGCGCCCGGCAAAATTGACGCAGCCTACATCCAATCCATGCACGGCGACTCGAAGAGTCTCAACGCCGAAGTACTCATGCCGCTGTTGCTCGCGGTCAAACTGGACCCGGCAATTGCCACCGTCCGAGATAACTCTCTCGCCGCCTGGGACTATCAAGAGACCGCTGATTCAAAACCTGCAGCCGTGTTCGAATGGTTCTGGTGGAACTTTGCCATGGACACATTCAAGGATGAGCTGCCAGAAGCCTACTGGCCCAGCGGCGGCGGACGTTGGTATGAAGTCGTGCGCAATCTCGTCAAACAACCGGATAGTGCTTGGTGGGATGACAAAGCCACTACCGATAAAACCGAAACTCGCGATGATATCTTTGCCCACGCTTTTGAAGAAACTGTGACGCAACTGGAAAAAGAATACGGCAAAGATTCTGCCAAGTGGCCTACCTGGGGCGAGCTGCACGGTGCCACCTTCCGCAATCAGACGCTGGGTAAATCTGGCATTGGTCCCATCGAGTCGCTCTTCAATCGCGGACCGTTCGCTACCGGCGGCGGCAAATCCATTGTCAACGCGACAGGTTGGGCGATGAGCGGCTCATTTGAAGTCACTACCCTCCCCTCCGAGCGCGAGATCGTGGATCTGAGCAACCTGGATAATTCGCTCGCGCTTCACACCACCGGTCAGTCAGGTCATGCTTATCAACAACATTATGATGATATGGCGCCTCTCTGGGCAAACGTGGAATATTATCCGATGTGGTGGGAACAGGCATCGGTCATCAAAGATGCCGAAGGACATTTGGTGTTGACCCCGAAGTAAATTTCCAAAAATTACTGTAGGGGCGGAGCAGTGCTCCGCCCCTACTTTATTTTTAACGCCAGCCACGAAAAGCAGATCACCCCGAGATAACTAAAGGCGAGATCGATCAAGTCAAAGGTACGTTTGGCGAAGAATTGTTGTGAGTATTCTTCGAGTCCAATGAGCAGGCTGAGGACCAAGGCTATTCGAAGCACGAGCAATTTCCGGCTTGGATGTGGAAGCGCGCGGGTAAATGTCAGATCAAGGAGCAGGGTCAGAATCCCATATAGGATGAAATGTCCAGCCTTATCACCATACGGAATTTGATTGAGTACACGCAGAATGCCGAGCTTGCCTAGATCGGCGAGGACGATGACGAGAATAATAAAGAGAGTAAAGAAAAAAGTGAGCCACTTCATGGTTAAAAATTTTGGGCGGGTCTGAGACCCGCCCAAAAGCATTAGGCTTTCGCTGCGCGGCGTGCCTTCCACCATTCCAAGAACATGGGCACCACCGAGATCAGAATGATCGCTATGATCACGAACTCAAAATTCTTTTTGACAAACGGGATATTGCCGAAGAAATATCCGAGCAGGGTGAAGAGTGTCACCCACGCCACGCCGCCCACGATGTTGTAGGTGGCAAAGTAGGAATAGGACATTTTGCCGATGCCCGCCACAAACGGCGCAAACGTGCGGACGATGGGCACGAAGCGCGCCAGGAAGATCGCCTTGCCGCCGTGCTTCTCGAAGAAAGCATGGGTCTTTTCGAGATATTCCTTTTTGATCCATTTGATGTTGTAGGCGCGATCACCCAGATAATGCCCGATGGAATAGTTCACAGCGTCACCCCCCACGGCTGCGATAATCAGCAAACCAATTAAACCCCAGACATTGAATGAACCCAGGGCAGCAAATGTACCTGCCGCAAATAACAACGAATCTCCGGGCAGAATGGGCATGACCACAAGACCCGTTTCGACAAAAATCACAATGAACAGGATGGCATAAGTCCAGGCGCCATAATTGGTGATGATGGTGGCAAGATATTCATCGAGATGCAGGAACAGGTCAAGCAGATTTTTCAAGAACTCCATTTTGTTTTTACTCTCTTTCAAAATTTAAATAGCGGACGCAGATTATACCGTGCTTTGCGGCTTGCTCTCGATGCGGCTCAACCAATCCCCGCCGACAAGAAAGATAAGGCTGCCAAGCGAGGAAAGCCCAAGGTTGATGGAGCCCAGTGGGATCAGAAACCAACCGCGCCATAGGCCGATCAAATGTCCCACACCAAAGCCAATGACACTCATGCCAATGCAAAAGACCAAACGCCAAAAACCTCCGTTACGGATGAAATGATAGAGCGTGCCGTAGAACGATGCAATGATGAGGGCGAAGAGGAG
>CAZMQE010000105.1:3617-6698 GCA_964568115.1 uncultured Anaerolinea sp. | reverse complement strand
TACGGTTTCAAATGTTTCGCAAAGAAGTCAGTGATCGCATTGTAGCAAGTGACACGGTTCTCATACTTCAACACATCGTGACCTTCATCTTCGAAGATCAGCAATTCCATATCCTTGCCCTTGGATTTCAACTCGCGCACCAGGTCTTCAGACTCAGCCGCCACCACGCGCGGATCGTTGCGTCCCTGAATGACCAGCATCGGCGCAGACATGTTATGGATATGTGTCTTTGGCGAACGCTCAATGAGGTCAGCGCGTTCTTCTGGTTTTTCGGGGTCACCGATCGCTATTTTGAAATATGGTTTCCACGTAGCGGGGATACGGTCTGAGAAAGTGAGCAGATCATATGGACCGAACATATCGCAGGAGGCTGCCCACAAATCGGGATGCATGCCTGCTTGCATGAGAGTCATATAACCGCCATACGAACGACCAACCACCGCAGCCCGTTTCACATCCAGGCGCTTATCTTTCGGCAGAACTTCCTTCATCGCGTGGACGTGGTCGAGGCGATCTTGTCCGCCCCAGTCGCGGTCAACGTGTTTGGTATAGGAGAGTCCGTAGCCAGTGGAGCCGCGCACATTCGGCACGAAGACAGCGAATCCGCGCAGGGTGAGGTATTGGATCAACGGCATCGAGAACCAGGCGAAGTCGGGGCGTTCCTGTCCCTGCGGTCCGCCGTGGATGTAGTACACGATCGGGCGCGGACCTTTAAAGCCGAGTCCGCTGGCGGGGAGATACAGCCGCGCGGAGACGCGCAGACCATCGTGCGAAGTGAACGAGGCGTCTTCGCCCTTCGAAAGGATCTCGTCTGGAATCCCCAGAATCTTTTCATCGGTATGACACACCACCTTGTTGCGCTTCTTGCCGCCAACGGTATAGATCTGCGTTGGGGAAATCGCCGTGGAGAATGAAAAAGTGAACAGGTCTTCCTTGCCATCGTAATGCACACGTTCGAGCATGCCGCTATCAAGAGGCTTGGCACCCACGATGGGATATTCGAGCGTCATTACGCGTTTCTTTTCATGAAAGACACCCTCATAGACCCATGAACAACCATCGATATTAAAAGTAACCAGATAATGATCTTTGAAAAGGTGCGAAACGCTTTCCATCTCACCGGCGCCTTTATGCTTGACACCTTTGAGTTCCACTTTTTCCAACACGCCGGGTTTCGCCAAATCCAAATAGCCGAGGCTGTAGCTGTCATCAAAAACAGATGAGGTCACGATGACACCTCTTTCGCTGGGCGAGAAGACCGTGGAACCCAAGCCGTTCAAGGGCACCGTTTCGCCCTCGGTGCGATCTTCCATGGGTTTGCCATAGAGCAATTTGCGTTTGCCGCCACTCCATAGGTAGAGCAGCGCATCGCCAACGGTGTAGCCCGTGCCAAGCAATAATTTTTTATGGTCGGCAGTGTGTGCCGCAACACCCAACCCAAATTGATGCTCGGCGATCTTGGTCAGCTTGCCGGTCTTCAAGTCGGCGCGATAGGTTTCGATCAAAGGTTGGTCGCGGCGTTCCGCTCCCAAATAGATGATGCCATTTTTTCCATCGCACTCAGCCAGGTGCACGCGATATTCTGCAAAGAAATTTTTGAAAGCGGGCTCCGGAAAGCCGCCCTGCATGGGAATCAGCATCGGCTGATAATTTTCGTCGCCGTCCTTATCGATCATCACCAGAATTTGATCGAACTTGGGAAATACATAAAAGGACAACCCACCGATCAAATGCGGATTCTGCAAAGCGATGTGCGGCGGAAGCAACGGCATCGGCACACTGCCGCCAAATGCCATTGAATACAAACTCAAATGTCCCGAAAGGTTGCTGAGAAAATAAACCCGCTTTCCAGCATATTGCGGTACCACAAACAAACGAGCCGACATTAATGATTCAACACGATAGGTCATGATTAACTCCTTTATTTTTATCTATCCACTCATCTGCGCCGATCTCCGCAAATTTAAATGGATTAAGTTTTATTGGATGATGCCACCGCCGAGCATCAAGTCACCTTGATAGAAGACCGCCGCCTGACCGGCTGTGATATCACGCTGCGGCGCATCAAACTGGACTTGCACTTGATTCTCCTCAAGCGGTATGACCAGTGCCTCAGCCTCTTTCGCCGTATAGCGGATCTTCACTTCCGCACGAAATGGGCTACTGGGAATCTCACCCGCCAGCCAATTAACATTACGCGCAATTAATTCACGTGAACCAAGTTCTTCTTTGGTCCCAACGATGACCGTATTATTTTCAGCGTTCTTCCCCAACACATACAACGGGACTGGTGATGCCACCCCCAACCCCTTGCGTTGACCGATGGTGTAATTCGCAAGTCCATTATGCTGACCAATGGATTCGCCATCGCGCGTGACAAGCTCGCCGGGCTTGAGCATTTCCGCTGCATTACGCTGCAGGAAACCGCGATAATCCTCGCCAGCGAGAAAACACAGATCCTGTGAATCTTTGCGTGAGGCAGTTGGCAAACCATGCTTCTCTGCAATCGCCCGAATCTCCGGCTTGGGATAATCCCCAACCGGAAACAAAGCATGCTTCAGCTTGTCTTGATTCAACACGTGCAAGACATAAGACTGATCTTTATTCTTATCCACTGCACGAAGTAAATTTATCCTTCCGCCTTCATCCATCAGCCTTCTAACGTAATGTCCCGTCGCCATATATTCTGCGCCCAACGCCAGCGCATGATCGAGTAAAAACGTCCAGCGAATTTTTTGGTTGCAGATCAAGCATGGATTGGGCGTCTCGCCGCGCGCATATCCGCTTAGGAAATATTCAACGACCGTTTCGCGGAATACATCCTTCGCATCGATCACATAAAATGGAATTTCAAGCAGCGCCGCAACACGCCGTGCCTGCGCCATCGAGTCGGGCGTGCAACAGCGATTCGAATCTTCCTTCCCCGGCTCGCTCCATAAACGCAGCATCATCCCAATCACCTCATAGCCCTGCTCCTTGAGCAAGGCGGCGGCGACCGAGGAGTCCACTCCTCCAGACATGGCAACAACAACTTTAGTCATAACAATAAATCTTTCCATGTCATTGCGAGGGCGCCAGCCC
>CAZMQE010000105.1:0-3517 GCA_964568115.1 uncultured Anaerolinea sp. | reverse complement strand
GGATTGCTTCGTTCCTGTCGGAGCTCGCAATGACGGTGAATTCTCCTTACCCGTGCTGACTTTTCCAAATCTTGTAGTTATTCATGATCTGTTCAATATGACCAGGAATATGCGCCGAGTAAATATTAAGCCAGTTATCGAATGTATATGGTTCCTTGTATTCCGGATGCATTACGATATGCTCAAAAATCTCATCGGGTTGTTTTTTCAACAACTGATGAGTTGTCTTACGGGCAAGGCGCACAACCTCAAGGGCATCTTCCAGATCATGTTCCTGATAATTCAGGGTATTCGCCCATGCATTCTGATCATAGCCCATGACCGTGCCACCAGGCTCAACGATCAACATCCGCGCCCGCAAGGCTGCGTTGGTTTCAGAATCTGCCAAATGGATGATCACTTCATGGATGCTCCATTCACCTGGCTCAGGTTTGAACTGCCATATATCGCGCGGAATATCTTTGAGTACATCGACCAACATGTCGAAACCGCGTCCGTACAATTCGATCTTTTCATTAATCTCTTCACGCTTCATGGAGTATCCTCTACTAGATTATCGGGCTCTGATGTTTCAGGAGCATTTTTTACTTTGGCGAGTTTCTCGTCCCGTTCACGGATCGCACCCAACAAACGCGCTTGTTCAGCTTTCAATTCACGGTTCTCCTGTTCGGCACGCGCTAACCGCATCGCGCCTGTACGTCCCAAGGCACGCCCACCGACTAGATCCACCAACATGGCGAGTAAATAGCCGATAACACCCAGCAACACCACCCACCACTGCTGAATGATAAACGCCGTGACAAGGCTCATGCCCAGCACAACCCAGCCATACACATCGAGTAAATACCAAAATGGGCGCGGTCGTTGCATATCTATTGCTCTGCCGAAATGGCATTGTAAATCGATTCGATGCTGGCGGGGTCACCCTTGAAGGTTTTGCCATTCGTCCGGTTGGCGATCCTCAGCATCAGATCAGCATCGGCATCATCGCCAAAAGCAATCGTAAAGACCTTCGTCCCTTCCACGCTTTCACCGCTGGGCAAACAGTTGAACATTTGATTCTGGGTATTCGCGCTGGCGGTATCCTGTCCATCTGAAAGCACGACGATACCATATAGTCGATTTTCGTTGTTGGTTTCGTGCGCTGCTTGAACTTCATTGATCTTTTGAGTGGCGCTACAGATACCGTCATAGAGCGGCGTGCCGCCATTCGCAAAAAGACCATTGAGCTTATTCGTGAGATCTTCACTGATGTCACCGGCGCGCCCGCCTCCCAGCTCAAACACATCGCCATCACCGCCAAACACCATGAGGTAAATCTCATCGTTTGGATCAAGCCGCTCGACAAAGTTCACTGAGCTTGCAATGGCACTCTTCATCTTATCACCCTCCATACTGCCGGAGATATCCAACAGCAGAAGAATGGTCGCTTTCTTTTTGGTTTGATGGAAAACATCCTTCACCGCAGATGAGACTTCAGCCGAGGGACTCACCAACGCGGGAATGCTCTCAGTGGTGACGCGTGGATCGGTGCCCGAATCAAGCGTCAATGGAGCGTGAAGCGGAATCGATGAGTCCACCGGGCGCAGGTAATACGTGATCGCCATCTCCTGCTGTTTTTTGTCGAGCAGATAATCTTTGAAAATTCCCGCGGCTTCTTTTTGCGGATCGCTAACCCAATCGCCATCAAGAATACAATAAGGCTGCTCACTCCAGAATGTGCCTTTAGCAGGGAAGATAAACACCAACGGATAACGCATGGTGGCGGCATAATCCACATTTGTCTTGAGCGTTTCGGCTTCGCTGGTGGTTACGGCATGTAAATATTCGGGTCCGCGTTGCGCAAGGATCTGCATCAACGGGCGACTTTGCAAACCATAGTGATAGGTATTTTGTTCAACGCCAGCGAAAGCTTGCACAACAGCATCCGAATAAACTTCGTCTGCTGTAAGCCCTTCAGTTTTGCTGAGGGCAGAATAGGCAAGCGTGGTCATACTGAGCAAACCGACGTTCGAATAATCGGGATGGGTGTGCCCGAATTTAAACTGTCCCCATTCAGGATGACCCAACGATTCCCACCCCTGTGGGTCTGCTGACAACTTAACGATATCATCCCAAGCGATGGGTTTATCGGGCCAACCCAGCGCCTCCGCCATAGGACGCCACATCGCAAAGCCGATCGGTGCGAAGACAGTCTGTGTGCAGGCATCGGGGATCAGCAGCGTGCCGTTGCGGTCACGCCAGACACGGTTGGCTTCATCCACCCACGATTGATCACCGGGACTCCACACAACAGGCTGACTGGTGCCATCCAGAATCGCTTTTTGTGAACCGCCCGAGGTGACATGCTTGACCGTCACAAACACAACATCGCCCGAGGCAACCTTATGTTGTTCGGCATTAAACTGCGCCACCACGGCGTTCATCCAATCTTCTTTGGTATTGGACGAGGAGATCTCAATGGAGATGGAATTCGCAGGCGGCGCAACGGTTGTTGCATCAGCAGCAGACGGGGTGGGATTGGTGACAGTTTCGCCCTGAAGCATTTGTGAGATACGCGGAAACAACAACGCCGCAACGATGATACAACCGAACAAGAGCACCGCCAATGTGACAACGATCGCATTGCCAGATACTTTTGGTTTTTCAGAGTAATCCATATGTTCCTCCATGATCCTTCAACAAGTACGAGATAAAATTCACTATTTCATATACGATTAAAAATAAAATTGTAGCGAAAACCCAGGCTCAAACAACTCCGACAACGATACGGAATCCCAAAAACGGATAAAAGAAACCGGGCGGATAACCACGCCGATAGGATGTCCGCGCGCCAAAGACCGTGTCATTGAATGAACCGCCACGCGCCACGCGCAATGGGCCGGGCGGAACCGGCTCGCCCTGTACAGGCGTGTATTCTGACGATGTCCACTGTTGGACGTTGCCGCACATATCCATAAGCCCGAAGGGACTAATATCGTTAGGCTTACTGCCTGCATCTACAGCATCCAGGAATTCGCCCTCGGCAATGTTCGTGAAGCTCACGTCAAAGCTCTCGCCCCACGGAAAGGGACGCGCATCATCACCGCGTGCGGCATACTCCCACTCCACTTCCGTGGGCAGGCGAATGGATTTATTTTTCATTTCCCCCAGCCACTTGCAATAGGCTTCCGCTTCATACGCGGTAACACCGGTGATCGGGCGGAACGGCTTTTTGAGTTGCGCTTCCCAGCCATCGGGAACCCGGCGATCTTCACGTCCCCAACCATCCGTTTTACCACTCAACCAGTCTACCCCTTCCTCGCTCCACCATTGTTTTTCTTTTATCGCTTTACTATCAATAAAGACGGCATATTGACTCACAGTGACTGGCGCATGCGCCATCTGAAACTCAGCGGTTTGCATGAGGCGCGGTGGATTTTCGCGGGCATGAAAACGACTCCCCATGCGAAATACACCAGCGGGAATGCGCTTGATCAAACCGATCGAGGCTTTGGAGGAATAGTCGATGCTCATG
>CAZMQE010000104.1:2820-9785 GCA_964568115.1 uncultured Anaerolinea sp. | reverse complement strand
ACAACCCGGCACATTTTGGAGAAGGATCAATCGGAAGGAATATGGTTTCTATTCCAATGTAAATCCTAATCAACCGCATCCACGCTGGTCACAAGTATCCGAACGGCGGATCGGGGAATTCTCTCCCCGCCCGACCTTGATGTTCAATGGATACGGTGATCAAGTCGCTGCTCTGTACGATGGTATGGATTTGGAATCATCCTTTTAGTAAATGTCTGCTTGCAAAGCTTGTGCCAGATCTGTCGAAACACGCGCAACGCCCTATGAGAATTTATGAAATCTTTTATTAAACGCTATACACCCCTTCAAATTGCTATGCACATCTATGCATGGTCTGCCCTTGTGATTCTGATCTTTCAGTTCTTCACGAACAACCTCACCGCCAATCCGATCCAGGCATTGGAACAGCGCACGGGTCGGCATGCCATTACATTGCTGGTGCTCTCCCTTGCCTGCACGCCGCTCAATACGCTCTTCAAATGGAGCGAACTGCTCAAGCGTCGTCGCGCATTGGGGTTGTACACGTTCATGTACGCGACCATCCATGTGTTGATCTTTATTAGTCTTGATTATGGTATTGCGTGGAGCACCATCGTTCAAACTGTATTCGAAAAACCATACATCCTTGTCGGCGCCACAGGTTTTCTTCTACTCGTCCCGCTGGCGTTCACCTCTTTTGATATTTGGAAAAAACGTCTTGGCAAAACCTGGAAGCGCCTGCACCAACTCATCTACCTGATCGCGCCATTACTTGTGTTGCATTATGCCTGGAGCAAAAAAGGCGACTTCTTCGCTTTACAAGGCGAGATCGTCCGCCCATTGATCTATGGATTGATCGTGATCCTTTTCCTCATCATGCGGATTTCGCCTGTGCGAAAAGCCCTCGCTTCTTTACCAAGCCGAATCCTGCTTCGGGTCAAAAAGCGGAATCTACAACCTGAAGCTGATCCTCATTAATTCATTCAGCTAATACACTTAAACAAATACGCCCTCGTCATTGACGAGGGCGTAAAACTTTTATTATCTAATTACCAGGTCGCGTTCAACCAGCCGCGCAATTCCATCGCCTTCACCACGCGCATGATCGAGACCATGTACGCCGCATCGCGCATGTAGACGTTTTCCTTCTCGGCAGTTTCGAGCACTGCGTTGAAAGCCAGGGTCATCTTGGTATCAAGACGCTCAAGCACGGCTTCCTTGGTCCAATAGTAGTTCATATCGTTTTGGACCTGTTCAAAGTAGGAAGTCGTCACGCCGCCTGCGTTGCACAAGAAATCAGGAATGTTGAAGATCTTGTTGGCTTTGAAGAATTCGTCCGCTTCAGGAGTGCAAGGACCGTTTGCGCCTTCGGCAACGACCTTAACACGGCTCGACATCTTCTGAATGGTCTCGGCATTCACGTGCCCTTCGATCGCGGCAGGGATCAACACATCGGCTTCCTTGGTGATCCACGCATCGCCGTCTTCGATCACATAACCAGCTTCTTCAGCGGCTTTCTTATCAATGGTGCCGTATTGATCCACGATCGTGAGCAGGAAGCGCGGATCCACGCCCTGCTTGTGGCTGTACGTGTAGGACTTTTTATCGTGGCGGTCCCAGCAGGAGACACAGGCGACCTTGCCGCCCAGTTGTTCAATAAAACCGATCGCGGCATATTGGGCTACATTACCAAAACCTTCAATAGCGGCAACGGCTTTCTTGGAATCCATCTTGAGATGTTTAAGGGCTTCGCGCACCGTGTAGATCACGCCATAACCTGTGGCTTCAGTTCTGCCTTCAGAACCACCGCCGCCTAACGGCTTGCCTGTAAATACGCCTGGTGTATATTGACCCACGAGACGGGAATACTCATCCATCATCCAGCCCATCATCTGCGGGTTGGTGCCAACATCGGGTGCGGGCACATCGTTGCGTGGACCGATATTCTTCCACATCGCGCCGACCCAGCCGCGGCAGATCTGTTCTTTTTCAACCGCCGATAAAGCAGACGGGTCACAGATCACACCGCCCTTACCGCCGCCCAGCGGAATATCCGCCACGGCGCATTTCCACGTCATCCATGTGGCAAGTGCGCGCACAGTGTCGAATGTCTCAGCCGGGTGGAAGCGAATGCCACCCTTGTTGGGACCACGTGCATCATTATGCTGAACGCGGAACCCCTGGAAGACACGGGTCGAACCATCGTCCATGCGAATCGGGATGCGAAAAGAATACTCACGCATCGGCCAGCGCAAGACTTCGCGCACACCAAGATCGAGTTTAAGCATCTCGGCAACGCTGTCGAATTGTTTTTGCGCCATATCAAAGGCATTAAGTTGTCCGGACATTATTCTTCTCCTGTTATAAGGTATTGGGATTTAGTGAAAACATAAGCGGGCAGCCCGGATGGGGAGCCCGCTCTAAAAAATTCTGCGTATGTAAGCTTCACATTCATAAAGTTATAATCCAGTAAAGCGTCCTGGGTCTTAACGTTATCACGATTGGCAAATACTCGTCAATATGACAATCATCGTATGAATAGTATGCAAAATGAACAAAAGACCGAGCGTACGCTCGGTCTTTTGGCTTTATTCTGGATTGTTTTCGTCGAACTCGTCATCCCCTGAGTCAAACTCATATTCAACCTTTTCATGATCAAGGTATACCCATAACAGTAAAACGTGCCCATCCGGGGTATCCACATTGCGGGCCGCAAAGATCGGCGCGACCTGTTCCATGCCCATGTCATTGCGATAATGCAGGTGCATCGGCACCTTGGCATTCCAGGCACGGTAACAGCGCTCTACCAGTGCAGGTCCGTTAAACGTCCGCAGGCGCGTGAGTGCTGGCACAGATAAGCGCGAACTTTCGTTCAAGCCCAACGCCCAGCCATCGTTCACGGCTTCAAAAACAGGTGGGGGACCTTCGATAATTGTGATCTTGTCTTCCATAGTGCCGCCAATATACCATAAAAGGGATTTTAACAACCTTGCGAAACCATAATTCGAGGTTCCCATCCTTTGTACTACTTATAAACGGATAGGAAACCGCATCTACCCTGCTTGATCTGTCTTTTTCAAACCCGGGCTTTTATCTTCTCCATATACAAGACGACCTGACGCCATGTTTTGTTTCATATACATTTCACCACAAAATTGCCATGCTCCACGCTTGCGCATCATTTGTGGGCTAGGTATACTTGGGTCACTATGCAACCAGAAAAAATCGGACGCTACGAAATTAGATCTGAATTGGGCCGCGGCGGCATGGCTACCGTCTATCGCGGTTGGGATACCCTGTTCGAGCGCGAAGTGGCTGTCAAGGTGTTGCCGCGTGAACTCCTGCATGCCGACCCTCAATTCAAACTGCGTTTCGAGCGTGAGGCGAAGATCATCGCCTCGCTCGAACACCCCTCTATTGTGCCGGTGTACGATGTCGGTGAAGATGATGGTCAGCCCTATTTTGTCATGCGTTACATGAGCGGGGGCTCGCTGTCTGAGCGCATCAAAGCCAAAGTGATGACGGTCGAAGAAGCCGTTAAGATCCTTGCGCAGCTTGCGCCGGGCATGGATGAAGCGCACTCCAAGGGCATTGTTCATCGCGACCTCAAACCCAGCAATATTCTATTTGATAACAAGGGCGTTCCGTATATTTCAGATTTTGGCATTGCCAAATTGTCACAAGCCCAATCTGGCAACATGACCGGCAGCGCCATCATCGGCACACCAGCCTACATGGCGCCTGAACAAGCCCAGGGCACTGGTGTGGATGGCCGCACCGATATTTATGCCGTAGGCATCATTCTATTTGAAATGCTGACAGGCAAGCAGCCCTATGAAGCTGATACACCCATGGCGGTTGCTTTCAAACATATCACCGACCCGGTACCCAATATCCTGCTATCCAACCCAGACCTGCCTGAGGATGTTGAAGATATTATTCAAATGGCGATGGCGAAAGATAAGGAAGAACGTTTTGCCACCGCTGGTGACCTTGTCGATTCGCTGCGCACAATTGCCGCCGGGCAAAAAAATGCGCATGAAAAACCCACGGTTAAGGGTGCGCCAAAGACGGCTGTCAAAAGCGGCGCTCCAAAGACTGTCAAAGCCGGAGCGAAAGTTGCCGAGGCTCCCGCCCCAAAAAGATTCAATATCTGGCTGGTGATCATCCCAATAGTTTTGCTGGGCGCGCTCGGGGGGGGCTATGCTTTATTGAACGGGACCAAACCTCCCGTCGAAACTGAAGCGCCTGTCGTATCAACATCCACATCTGCGCCCGCCACTGAAACATCTGAAGTTGTACCGCAAGTCACAGAGACTACCTCCGCAGTGATCGTTGAACCGCCCACCGCCACTGTTGCCCCGCCAACTACTGACACGCCTGCCGCACCTAAAGCACCTATCATCGGCGGCGCGGACAAGCTCGCCCTGGTAGCTAACAATGAAGTGTGGATGATGGACTTGAACGGCGAGAACCTGGTGAAGCTCACCAACGATGGCGCCGTCAAGACCGACCTGCAATGGTTCGGGCGCGACTTTGTTTTCTTTATCAGCGGCAAAGCCATCAAGTATTATGACATCACCACCGATGTTGTTGAAACGCTGACCACGTTCCCCTCTGAAGTTTCGGTCGATGCCTTCCGCATTTCGAACGATGGCAAACAGGTGATGCTGGCCATGAGCAACAATATCTTTGTCGTGCCGTTCGATATCGAAAACTTCAAAACCATCAACCGCCGCGGACAACTTGGCCAGATCCCTGGCGCGTGTCTTTATACGCAGGTTGCCAAGACCTACACCGTATCGCGTGTGCGCGATGTACGCTGGTCGGCAGATGATCAACTGGTGGCATGGTTGTTCATTGGTAATGACCCCGCTAACCCCGCCTTGCAATCGGAGCAGGTCAGTATTTTCGACATTACTGATTGCACGCCCGAAACCATCGACTTGAAAGACAACTTCCCCGGTTCGCGCTTTGTACCCGATGGGTATGAGAGCCGCACCATGCCCGATTTTGATTGGAACGGTAGGGACCAGTTCAGCTTCAACACCTCCATCCGCAACAACGGCTGGGGCAACTTATATGTTTACAACTGGGTTTCGCACAAAGGCTTCCGCCAAACCCCCATCAGCGTTTGTTGTTTCCGTGATGCGCGCTGGAGCCCCGATGGCAACTACATTTTCTTTGCCTTCCAAAATATCAAACTCGGCGCTGATACCAAAACCGAGCTGTATTACCTGCCCGTAGCTGAATTGAACGCGGGCGGCAACTTCACGCCCATCCCGATGCCCGATAAGTTCTTCGGCAATCTGCGCGAAGCGCCGCAACCCGCCCTGCGCCCAGCCGCACCCTAAAGCGCCCGCACGATCTCGCGCACCAAACCGGGACCCTGATAGATCAACCCCGTATAGACCTGAACAAGACTCGCTCCCAAGGCGAGTCTTTTCTTTGCATCATTTGGATTCATGATGCCGCCCGCACTCACCACCGGGATCTTGCCATCCACACGTTTTACAATGTGACGTAGAACCGCTTCACTTCTGACCTTGAGCGGGCTCCCGCTTAAGCCGCCGGTTTCACCCTGATACTGTGACTTTAATCCCGTACGCGCCAGAGTCGTGTTCGTGGCGATGACGCCATCCATGTGCGTGGATAGGATCACATCGATCGCATCATCCAATTCTGATTCAGTGAGATCAGGCGCCAGCTTGACGAGCAGCGGCAGGCGCTTCTTGAACTTTTCTTCTTCGAGTTTACGCTGTGCATGCAATTGCGTCAGCAAGCCGTTCAAGGCTTCACGTCCCTGCAATTGACGCAAGCCAACTGTGTTCGGTGAACTGATGTTGATCGTTAGGTAATCGGCATAGGGCGCAAAGTTTTGCAGCAACTCGAGATAATCCAACACGGCTTCTTCGTTGGGCGTATCTTTATTCTTGCCGAGATTGATCCCCAGGATCGTAGCGCCCTTGCGAATTACGATGGGCTTGTTTTTTTGTCCGCGCGGTTGAATACCAAAAGTGCGTTCGAACCAGCCATAACGTAAAGCCGGGTTGAGTTGTGTTTGCACGAATTCCGAGCCTTCACTGGGGAAGCCCATGCGGTTGATCACAGCTTCATCCTCCAGCAAACGAAAGACGCGCGGCTTGGGGTTACCAGGCTGTGGACGCGGCGTGACCGTACCGATCTCCACATGACCAAAGCCTAACGAGGCGAGGCCTTGAATCGCGAGCGCATCCTTGTCATAGCCCGCGGCGAGCCCAACCGGATTCTTGAAAGTCAACCCAAACACTTCCACTGGTTTGGCTGGCGTTCGGTAGAGTAATTTAAGCACCCAATTGGAAAGCGGAAAATCTCCCGCCCTCCGCAAGGCCTGCAGAGTTAGTTGATGGGCAACTTCAGGGTCGAGCCGAAAGAGGTACGTACGTAAATTTTTATACATTTCCAACTTCCACAATTTCAATGATCTCTGCCTGTTCAAAGCGTTGTAAATAGAATTGTTGCCGTGTTAACCCTGATCGATCACGCTCTTCATAAAGTTCCTTGCGCGTGTAGATCTTTGAGTCTTGCATTTTGAGTTCCTGTCTTACTGAAACGCTTTGCGTAGAGTTGATCGCATCTTGAATACGTTTTTTGTGACCGAACAACATTTCCTCTGGTAATTCATCAAAAGGGAAATACGCCACTTCAATGGTCTCATGCGGCTGAGTTTGTAGTTCACCGCCGACCGGTTTTGCGGTATACAACACCGCATGGACAGCGTGCATACCGCCGCCCATGCGTGAATAGACACCGACCAGACGCGTCAATTCTACATCCAAGCCGGTTTCCTCTTTCGCTTCTCTGATCCCCGCCTCAGCCAGCGACTCGCCTTCCTCCACACCGCCACCGGGCAGACACCACACTTCGAAATCTTCGCGCTTGGTAAGCAAAACCTTGTCATCTTGAATGATAGCAACGATCACAGCCAAACCTGGCATGGGATTATT
>CAZMQE010000104.1:0-2720 GCA_964568115.1 uncultured Anaerolinea sp. | reverse complement strand
GTTTCAAGCATGGGTAAGACGTATTTGAGACGCTTGTTGGTTTCAACGAGACTGTTCTCACGTTCGCTTTTCAGTTCGGCGGCATCACGCTTGAAGATGAATGGATCCTCCCATGCCAGCCAGTCCACAGCGCGGGTATGGATATTATCTTGCAAATAAAAAATCATTTCAGCGACCATGCTGATGTCGGGATTCTTGACCAGCGGCATGATCTCACGCAATTGCCCGGCGTGCACCACGATATGGCACCAGCCATAATCCAATTCTTTGCCGAATAGATTTTGTCCAACCGTTGTGACGATGCCCTCGAGTTCGCGGTAGTTTTGTGGATGGGTTTTCCATGCTGCTGGTGAGCGTTGAAAGATCAGCGGCAGGTCTTGAGCAGTCAGCATATCAACATCTGCCAGGAATGAATCTCGATATGCGCCTTCCAATGCAAATGCCACGCGATCTGGGTAACACAGGTGAAGCGGTTGATCGGGATGGGCGGTCTCTGCGGCGTGTTGATACAAATGGGCAAAGTGCTCGCCAACGAGTTTGTTTTCAGCCACGGGGAAGACCGTGAAAAAACTGTCCGTGTGGAGCAGGTCCTTTTGCTGGAGCAATTCGAAGGAAGCAGGAGGCGCGCTGACGTAGGCGTGGTCGAAGTGATTCTTCAGGTCCGGCAGAATGGCTTGGATGTGCGGCAACATCGTCCCATCCGGATCGTTGTATGGAAATGCAAGCGCAGGCTTCATCTATTCTTTTTTCTGTCCGCTTTTGATCAAATAGTATTGCACCACTTCCTCTTCGGGGTGTGGAATGTTCATGAGTGCGAACATCGCCGCGAGTTCACCGCGATGATGGGTGTTGTGGTTCGGCGGCTGGATGACCATCTGCCACAAGGGCAATGTGAAGGTCTCGCCTTTGGGGTTGGTGTAAGTGATGTTGTGCATGAGCGACGACTCGGTTTGTTCAGCGATGAAATTGCGCATGTTATTCTCGACATCGACCCAGTATTCGCGAATGGACGCAGCAGTGGGGAAATCTTTAGGGTCGAGAAATACGCCGCTCTCGCCGTGCCAGCGCTGTTGCCACATGCGTTCGGAGCTCATGATGTGCACGAAGATCGCGTGGACGCTATCCCAGCTATGCCCCTGCTTGCGGAAGAGTTGTTCCTCGCTAAGGGTTTCTGCCACAGCCAGATAGCGTTTGTTTGCCCAATAGTTGTATTCGTAAAGTTCCACTAAATAGTTTTTTAAGTCCATGTTGATTCTCTGTTCGCTGTATCTATTATGGCTAATGATTAATTTCCATGAGCACCTTGCTCCAAATATATCGTCCCATTTCCTCCCAATAAACTATTGAGTCGATGTCGCTTGCTTGTGGGTTACTCCAATTGGGTGTTGGAGGCGCAGTAGCGATGTTAAATCGATTGATATCATAGGATGAGTCCATGGTGGGAGCGGGGTGGTTGTTAGCCTGCGGTGTTATCGATACCAGGGATTGAAAAGGGATATTCCACGATAGGGATGCATACGGACTTTCAGCCTGCTGGGTTGATAATTCAAAACCAAGCGTAAGCTCATTGGTCCACTGGTCTATGATGCCGGTGCAATCTTGCAGCGCAACAGACACAGGATATCCCACAACACCGTACAGGGGTTCCCGGGTAATATCGATCGGTTCACCAAGCATGGGGTCATGATGGGTAAGCTGCACTTTCATCTCGGATGCATTCTTCAGCCTTAACTCATTGATAGGCAGATTTACCTTCACTGCACTTGGATAACTTGGTGAAGTGACCGTGATCATAAATAGAATTTCATGGCGATTTGCCAGTCTATCCATCGCCGCCTGTTCCTGGGCAATGAACCAGTTTGTGTCCATGAAGTTGTTCGGGGGCACCAGCGCATAATTCAACACAGTATATTGAACCAGCATGGGGTCAAGGTATGTTATCGAGATGCGAATTGTATGTTGATCATCGATTAACACATCTTCATAATCTGACCATTGTTTGATGTTTTTCCCCAGTTGTGAAAAGGCTTCTTGCCGGGCTATATCGTAGGTGATTAATCCATTCTTGTAATTTGAAAAAATATTTGAGACCTGATTAGGTAACGGGTGAGAACGATATGGATTTAAAGACGGCGAAACGCAGGTAGGGGGAGGGGTTTGCTGATTTTCAGCAGGGGGCGTCGCGGGTATGCATGCCGAAGTGACAAACACAATCCCTCCCAGGCAGGTTTGGATAAAGACTCTCCGAATGAATAAGGCTTGATTTATCACGGCTTAACTTCCTCCTTCAACAACCTCTTTCACGCCCATGAGTTGATCTCATCCGAATGCGATGATTGTATTAGTATACAACCAAAATGAAGCGATTGCTCATCCTGTTTGTCTGACTTTTACCGGACTTTCTGCTTCTCCTTTAACAGCTGGATGGCTTGTTCAACACGCCGTGCGCGCGTCTCAGCTTTCTTTGCTTCTTCGATCCACTTCACGTATTCTTTTTGATGCGAGTACGACAACTTCTCGAAAGCAGACTTGGCTTCTTTATCGGATTTAAATACCCGCTTCAACTCCGCAGGGACGGTTGCCACGCGCTCTTCAACATCTGCTTCCACTGAGACCTTGATCTCATCCCCGAACGTCTTGCCGACCTGCTCGCGGATGGATTTGAGGATGATCAAGATATGATTTTCACTTCCCATCCTTACCAATGTACCGCGATATGG
>CAZMQE010000103.1:0-9865 GCA_964568115.1 uncultured Anaerolinea sp. | reverse complement strand
TTGTGGCGGGGAGGGCGGGATTCGAATATCATCCTCCCTGTGAGGACGTGCGACCAGATTAAACAAAAACACGCCCGACGAATCAGGCGTGTTCTTGTGGCGGGGAGGGCGGGATTCGAACCCGCGACCAGGTTACCCCGGCACTCACTTAGCAGGCGAGCCCATTCAGCCACTCTGGCACCTCCCCGTATTTCGATTTGAAGATCTCAGGTTTGCACCCGTGCTAATAAATCTTCAAACTTTCCAACATTCTAACATGCAACCCCACAGCGGAGGGAGTGGGATTCGAACCCACGTTGGTGTGACCCAAACATGTTTTCAAGACATGCGCCTTGAGCCGCTCGGCCATCCCTCCAACATCCCGATGATTCTGATTCTCGGGAAGCGGACGTCATTTTACCATAAAGAAATTGGAATCATTACCCCGTACTGAAACATGGTTTATGGGGTTAATATAAAAAACTCACTATAGGATACCCTCATGAACCCCTACCTCGCCACCAGCATTACCTTTGCCATCGCCATTGCCTTCCTGCGTCTAATGGATTATTTCGCCCATCGCGGCTGGATCGAAAGTAAACTAAGCCGCAAATTCATTCATATTGGTACGGGACCGATCTTTGTGTTGTGCTGGCTCATGTTCCCTGATATGCCCATTGCGCGGTATCTTGCCGCGTTGGTTCCCTTGCTTATCACAGTGCAATTTGCCCTCGTGGGTACGGGGATCATGAAAGATGCTGCGGCGGTCGAAGCGATGACCCGTAACGGCGACCCGAAAGAGATTTTGCGTGGTCCGCTTTTTTATGGAATTGTATTCGTTGCCATCACTATACTGTATTGGAAAGATTCCCCGGTTGGCATCACCGCTTTGATGATGATGTGCGGCGGCGATGGCATTGCTGATATTGTCGGGCGGCGGGTCAAGTCACCGAAGTTGTTTTGGTCGCGCGAAAAAAGTGTGGCTGGTTCGTTGAGCGTTTTCGCAGGCGGCGCATTGTTGACAGCATTGATGCTGTTCATCTATGTCAGCATTGGTGTTTTTGCTTCACCTTTTGGTATGTATATACTCCCAATTACATGGATCGCATTGGGCGGCATGCTGATCGAATCACTGCCGTTCAAGGATATTGATAACATCACCCTCACTGTAGTCTCAGCGTTGATCGGGCACTTCGTCTTTTAAATAAAAAGACCCTAAAGGCTTTCAAAACCTTTAGGGTCTTCGCGGCTAACTTGTTTTCTCTTCCTCGTCCTTTTTCAGGATCATTACTTTATAACTTTCGGAATACTTCATATCTTTATCTTTCGCGTCCTCTGCCGCCCACTCGGTCATCCACTTGCCAACTTCATCCACCGGCACTTGACTCGCGTGTTGTTGCAACGCTTTGATCTTGAGATCAAGTGTCTCGGTGATATCCACCCACGTATCTGCTTTCTCTGTGCCGTGGATGTATAAGCGGCTGACGTCATGCGGTTCATACCCAGCCTCAAGCAGATCTGTGAAAATGAGCCTTGTCCCAGCGGACGGGAATACGGCTTCGCACCCGGCTTGTGCCGCCGCGCGATGATCGGGGTGATTGAAATAACCCTCGCCATAAAACCAGCCCTCAGGATTCCCTGTCGAAACAGTATCAGGCTTGAATTGACGAATGAGGCGGGTCAGGTCTTTGCGGAGGGCGAGAGTCGGTTCCAGTTCGCCATCCGGGTAGCGCAGGAAGATCGTCTCTTTGATTCCTAAAATTGCATTGGCGGCAAGTTGTTCCTTTTCGCGCAATGCCGCAAGGACGGGTTTATAACTCGCGTCTTTGGTTGGATCATTCGAGCCCGAATCGCCGCTGGTGATAACAACCGAAATAATTTCGCATCCGGCTTTTGCCCACTTGGCAAGTGTACCGCCAATGCCAAACTCTTGATCATCGGGATGCGCCTGAATGGTCATCGCAATTTTTGGAATATATTCGTTACTCATAAATTTTTCTCCTGTAGAGTTTGTCTTTGCTCGAAGATGGGTTGGATTTTACCCGAAAGCCAAAGCATGCGGGTGTTTAATGGTAAGACTTTATCTTGTGCCAGTGTCTAGTTTCTGGCGTGCGGTAAGGGTGTATAATCCCGCCCTTGTTAAAACTTATGACCATTGAAAGGCTGTTGATGAATGAACGCTGAAGCAATTGCAGAAAATAAACCTAAAGGTCTTGAACCAAAATGGAAAGTGCTGATCTCCGTCATGTTCGGCATTTTTATGATCATCCTGGATTCAACGATCGTGAATGTTGCCTTCCCAACTTTGCGCCGTGAGTTTGGTGCCACGCTGGCAGATGCACAATGGGTGTTGAGTATTTATGTGTTGGCGCTGGGCGTTACAACCCCAGTCTCTGGATTCTTAGCAGACCGCTATGGGATCAAACGTATGTATCTTTTGGGGCTGACGATCTTTGTGATCGGCTCTTTCCTGTGTGGGCTTGCGCCTTCACTCGGTTGGCTCATCCTCGCCCGTGCCTTGCAGGGTTTTGGCGGCGGCATCGCCCAACCCTTGGGACCCGCGCAACTCTATCGTGCCTTCCCGCCTAAAGAGCAAGGCACCGCGCTTGGCTTTTTTGGTATCGCTCTTGTTTTCGCGCCAGCCCTCGGTCCGATCTTGGGCGGTTGGTTGGTGGATATCAATTTATGGCGGTTGATCTTCTTCATCAATATCCCGATCGGCATTCTGGGCGTTTTTCTGGGCACACGCTTCTTGCTTGACTATCAACTTGAACGCAAGCCGTCCTTCGATCCCATGGGCTTGCTCACTGCTGCGATCGGCTTTGGCTCTGTGTTATATGCTGCCAGCATCGCCGAAACCAACGGCTGGACGGGATCCAACACATTGATGTTCTTCGGCATTGGTGTTGCCGCTTTGATCGCGCATGTGATCATTGAACTGTATATCGCCAAAGAGCCGATGACCAATTTGCGCCTCTTTGCGAATCCGGTTTTCTTGAACGCAGCGCTTGTCGGCTATGTGGCTACCGTTGCTTTGTTTGGCGCAGAATTCCTCATGCCTGTTTATCTGCAAGCCTTCCGCGGGCGCACCGCTCTCCAGACTGGTTTTATTCTGCTCGGTGTTGCGCTCACTTCAGGCATCGCCACGCCGCTTGCCGGACGCCTCTACGATAAGATCGGTCCACGTATGAACCTGGTGGTGGGCTTTTCCATTTTGATCATCAATACCTGGCAGCTCTCAAAGATCCAGGGTGATACGTCTGTCTCGTATATTTTCTTCCTTTTGGCATTGCGCGGACTAGCCGTGGGGCTAACCCTGCAAACTTCTTTTGTGGCAGCGCTCAGCAGCATGCCTTTGAATCTTTTACCGCGCGGCTCTTCACTCTTGAACAGCACCCGCTTTGTGGTGCAGGCAGTTTCAGTGGCGGCATTGGCAACCGTGTTCTCCTCCGCTGTGCCCGCTGAGATCAGAGCGCAACAGGATAAGTTGCAAGAGACGCAAGCGACTTCAACTTCTGCTGTTCACTTCGGCGTTTGTGAGACTCCCGGAGTCAAAGCCGAAGATAACCTGCCGCCCGGTGTGGACGCTTCGCTCGCCTCTTTGCCTTCATCACAAGTTGCTGCTGCAAAAACCAAAATTTTATCTACCCTCAAGCTTGCCTGCGATTCGAGCATGCGTGGCTTCGAAGACGCATATCGCCTCACGTTCTTTGCCGCCATTGGCGCCTTGATCGTAGGCTCCTTCCTCCCGGGCTGGCCCGGCAAATGGGGCGGACGGGGCTCCATGCAGCCCTCAGCCCCCGGTGGACATTAACATTCGCATCCCGAAATCAACAGCGGAGACCAAATCGGTCTCCGCTGTTTGTTCCAACGCTATTGGATGCTTGTGCTATACTTACTAGCGCAAGGAGAAACTATGATTGATCCTGCTCAACTTCCAATACTACTAAAGGCTATTGACTTTGTTTTTGATGAGGGGCGTAAAATTCTGGAAGAACGTCGTGAACGCCGAAAGCTGCAAGATGCTTCCCCAAAAAACGATATTCCAGAAGTTGTCAAAGAAATTAAGCTTCCTGAACTTGAAATCGAAAAACCAAATAAACAGAACTTGCTTGCTGCAAAGGTGGACGAGATCTTGTGGCAGGATCATGAAGAAGAAGTCAAACACCTGGTCCGGTTGCTGGAAACTTATTCCCGTAATTATCACCTCGCCAAGGAACAATATGCAAAATGGGGCAGTGCATTGGTGCCTCCCATTATTGTCAACAATATGAGCGATGCAGAAAATTCCATGATCGAAGCGATGGAAAAACTTCAAAATATTTTGTCCAAAGTATATAAAAAGGATCTCCGTCAAATCGAATAGAACCCAGGGTGCAATATGAACAATGAAGAAATAAATCATCTGGAAACGATGATTTCTTTACACAAAAAGAACCTCTACACGCTTGAGGAGATGCTGGCAAAATATGGCACCGATCAGCCACTCCATCTCATTAATAGTGTCACGATGGAAAGAGATGCAATTTCTAGATACAGCAAACAGCTTGAGAACATCACTTCCAGTCGTAATGAACGTGAAAAAACAGAGCTATTGACTAACCTGCCAAGACGACCTTATTTTGTGGGGCGGGAGAATGAGCTAAAGGCAGCAATACAGTCTTTACAACCGAACAGCAGGACTTTTATTATTGGCATTGAAGGGATTGGGGGAGTGGGAAAATCCACTCTCGCCATCGAGCTAAGTCATCGTTGTATTGAAGCGGAACTCTTTGAGTCGGTCATTTGGATCTCAGCCAAGGAGTCCATCCTGACCCTGCACGGGATCGAACCAATTATTCCCGAAGCTAAAACTTTATCAGATATTCTGATCACCATCGGCACAAGTTTGGGGAATCCCACGATCGGAAATTTATCCATTCAAGATCAAATCAAGCGCGCTTATAATCTCCTGGCTCGGCACACAACCCTCCTGGTTCTTGATAACTTTGAATCGTTGTCAAAAAATGAACAATCCGATATTCTTGATTTTCTACGAAAATCACCCATTACACTTAAGATCATTATTACGTCACGGGAACGGGTTGCTGAAGGGCAGATCATCCGTTTACAGGGCTTATCTTTTTCAGAGAGCAATGCCTTATTGGAATGGGATGCCCAGCAAAAGAACATCCAACTCACCACTGATCAGAACAAGTATCTGGTCGACCTAACGGGTGGACTTCCGCTGGCATTGTTGTGGGTCCATGGGCAGATCGCGGTTCTTGGATACTCAGTCACACAGGTTTTGGATAAATTGAGTCTCGATGCAGATATACCGATTCTGCAATATTGCTTCAACCATAGTTGGAATTTGCTGCGCCACAATACCGAGAACAAGTTGCTCTATGTCCTGGCGCTGCAACCCGAGGCGGTTTCAAGGAACGCTTTGGAAGAAATTGCCGGGATCGAGGATGATGACAATTTTGAGATTGCGATCAGTGATCTCTTACAATTGACCCTCATTGAGCGCGAACCCAACCGGGATTATTTTAGCATCCTGCCTTTGACGCGCCGATATATTCGTACGCAGTTTGCAAGCGACCGAAAATATATCAAACAGGCGGAGTTGAGGTCAGCCCAATATTACGTAAGGCTCCTGGCACAAAAAAGCGGCTTTAAAGAGTGGCGGGGATATGATGAACTTTTATTAGACCGGAATAACATCCTGAACGCGGCTCAGTGGTGTTATAAATCCATACAAAAAAAAGCAACCCGTTCCAATTCTCTGACAAAGCAATCCCGGAATGTTGCTGAAATTCTGGTGCAGATTGGCATTCAATTTGGTAGCGTACTCTGGCAGCGCGCCTACTGGTATGATCGTTTAACGCTGGCGCATGCAGCACTGAACGCAGCCAAGTTATTAGTAGATTGGAAATCAGTTAGCACATTTGCCAGGAATATATCCTGGATCTATTTCTATCAGGGTGACTATCTACGGGCCTTGCATTGGGCGGAGGAAGCGCTGGCTGCCACCACAATAACAGAAGATCAACTGCTGATCGCGGCAGCAAAGAGATCCCTGGGGGCAGTTGAGTTGCGCCTGGGTAATTTTGATCATTCCGAAAAATTATTAAAAGATGTGCTCAAGACAAGCGCAGAATTTGCCAGCGATGACTACGGCGTCTACAGCAAGGGGTTTGCACAATACGGCTTGGGTGATCTCGAATATGAGCGCGGAAATATTACAAGCGCCAAAGAATGGTATCAAAAAGCGTTGGATACCTGGCGCGACCCTGTGCGTAAAGATCCTGTCCGCCATATTAGTTATGCGTTGAATGGATTGGGCTTTGTGGCATTAAAGGAAAAAAGATATGAAGCAGCCAATCGTTATTTTACGGAAGGTATTCAATCAGCTGAGGAGTTTGGCAGAGTGGATGAACTTGCAAAAGGGCAATTTGGATTGGCATCTGCCTTTCTGGAGACAGGCATGGGGCTGAAGACAGCTTTGATACTGGTCACCGAAGCGATTGAAAGTTTTCAAAAGCAGGGCATGCAGTACGAAATTCAAAAATGCCAAACGCTTCAGGAAAAGATCCTGAATGCCCGTTCTCAGTCTACACCCCCTGACCAACAAAATGGATAATGAGCTCAAGATTTTCCTGCAATCTTTTAAAGAATTAGAGAATCTGTTTCAAGCGCTGCCGGTCACACCAGCTCAATTTCAGGAGTTAAAGAGTTTTCTTTCTGGCATTCAAAAGAATGCCAAAAGCCTGGCGCTCTACGACTCGATTACGCATGCGCTGAATACACGGGCTGGCAAATGGCTGGTGCCTGACGAGCATATTATTGGCCGGGCCAAGATCGATATCTATGATCTGCGGCAAACCAATAAAGTCTACGGGGCTTCTGTGGTGGATTCAGAATTGCACAAATTGGCATTTCAATTGATGTCGATTTTCACCCTCGATAAGGGCGATTTTGTTCGCAGGTCTCCGGGCAGTGATGAATTTAGAATATTTTCCACTTCGAAAACCCCCCGGGATATTAAGCAGTTGTTGTCGAAATTATATGATAACCAGGAACAGGACTCACTCCTAACCTGGGATTTTGGTGTTGGCCTCACGGAAACTGAGGCTGAGCTTGAGCTTCAAAAGCAACGCAAAACTTTTAGACCTGTAGTTGTCAGGCAAACCATTTTGGAGAGTCATTCAGAGATTCCCAGACGGATCGAGGGCAATAGCAGCCATCAAAGCTGGCATGAGTTTGATATGCCTTATCAAAAACTTACAGATAAAATCTGTGCGTTGGGATTGCCTGCTACATTGGAACAGCAGGCAATTGAGCAGGTTCGAATTACCAAAAGCATTGTCGAAAGTATCGTTACCAAAGATGCTTTAACCAATACCCTCAATGGACTTGGCGCAAATTGGTATATAAATAATGCGCCGATCAAAAGCATGGCGTTGACAGATATGCTGAACATGCACGAAGGCAATACTCGTTATGGTAGCGCCGCAATTGACCAGGATCTCAAACGTTTTTCAAATCTGCTTTTTAAACATTTTCCGAAAAACGAAGGTTATTTAGTATGCCGATCTGAGCGTGCCGGTGATGAATTCAAGATCACCTCGATGCATAGTAGTATTCCGGAACTGGAAAACAGGCTCTCCACTGTTTGGCAGGCGGACTTACATCATGGGTTGCTCGCATGGAATTATGGTGTCGGCCGGAATGATGGTGAAGCCCATGTCGATCTGTATAGAAACAGAGTGAAGGAAACAGAAATCATGGAAAAATCAACCCTAAGCGGTAAGTCAACCTTTATTATTGTCAGGCCGGAGAGTGAAGACTACCCGGAACTGTTTAAGCTTTCAGAAGATAAAGCCCGGGTTGTGGATGGAACCCCGATCATTGATCTGCATTTAACCGTCCAGGCAATTCGAAACGTTGAAGATTTTTCCGCTTTAAAAACGCGTTTGGAAGCATATGCCTTGCAATTGTGCCCTTTTGAAATCACGGTAAGAAATATTGCCAGAATGAACGTAAACAACCAACAGGGCCGCTTGTGGTTATTGGCAGAAAAAACCCCAGCTCTGGAAGATCTGTATAACGATCTGGGTCAGATCGCGCGCGAAATGGGTTGCGATAGTTATCCATATAAATCTGAGAATTGGCTGCCACATATAAAAATTGTCGATCTACCTGAAAACACAACCACCCAAATCAAAGATCCAACCTTTGGGGCTGGCAGTGATATTACATTCACGGTCAGGCACTTTGAGTGGACTGTGCAGAAGGGTCCGGAAAGGTGGGAGATGTTGAATCAATTCCCCTTTGCACAAGCAGGCTCCGATTGATCTACGTTTGTTCAGCGCAAACCTCCTCCAAATAAGGAAGGAGGTTTTTTTATTAAATCACGTAGGCGCTGGAACTGTGCTATTATCGACAATAGACTTACTGAGAGTATTCTAAATTAACTTTCGAGCAATAGGTCTGTTTGTGTAAAACATAAAGGTGCAGCGTAATGTCGACCATCCTCATTGTTGATACCCGTCCAACCGAGCGGCAATTATTTATTACCCTGTTGGGCTCTTTTGGCCATACCATGTTGGAAGCTGGTGATGGCGTCGAAGCGTTGGAAATCGCCCGTGCTGAACTCCCTGATCTGGTGATCACCGATATTATCATGCCAAATATGGATGGATTTACTCTGGCGCGGCGTTTACGCGCTGAGCCGCTACTCGTGGGTGTGCCAGTCATCTTTCAAACAGCCCATTATCTTGAAGCTGAGGTCCGCAAGCTGGCAGCCGCCAGCGGTATTCAACACATTCTTGGCAAACCTGCCGAACCGCAGGAAATTTTGCATGCAGTCCATGAAGCGCTCAAGAAACCAATTGCGCCTGCCCGGCTCCCTCAAACCGGGCAGCTCCAGCGTGAACATTTACAACTATTGGCAGATAAGCTCTATGAAAAAAATCTGGAGTTAGAGAAGACCAACGAGCGCCTGCGCAGTCTCTCGCTGACTGACGAGCTGACAGGTTTGAACAACCGGCGCGGCTTTATGATCCTGGCAAATGGGTTGTTGAAATTTGCGCGGCGCGCCACGCATCCGTTATGCTTGTTATATATCGATATGGATAGTCTGAAAAAGATCAACGATACATTCGGACATACGCATGGCGATATTGCTTTGACCCACTTTGCCCAAATTTTGACCAGAACCTTTCGTGATTCGGATGTGATCGCCCGCATGGGTGGGGATGAGTTTGCGGTCCTGACCATTGACGCAACCGAAAGCGGGCTAACAACTATTCAGGCGCGCCTGCAAAGTAATGTCGATAGTCATAATCTTGAATCGGTTCGTAGTTATCCCTTGTCTTTCAGTCTCGGTATCATCCGGGTTGACCTGGATGCCACTTTCACTGTAGAGGCTTTACTCAAACAGGCAGACGAAGCCATGTATATCCATAAGAAAGGCAAGAAAAGATAGATGCTTACACTTGTCAGATAAGCTTTGCATTGAATCAACAGCGGAGACCAACTCAGTCTCCGCTGTTTTTTTTTTGATTCTCACGCTTTATCCACACAACGCAATTTGATTATCCCACACCGCCTCAAACTGACCGACGTACATCCCGCCTCTTTCAGACTTCAAGTTGAATCGGCCTGCGAATGGCTTGCCCTCACTGACACCTTCCAAGCGGACCTCGCCACTCAGTGATTCGTACTCTCCATTTGCCAACACCAAACTCACATTCCCGATCTGACCGGTATCCTCAGGGAATATAAATGTCTTTGAAAACTTGATATCCGGCGCCTGCCAAATGGAAATATTGATCACGGCTCCAGCTTCCATCTGCACCAACACCCGAAACGCCGACCCATCCCACGGCGCACAATCCCG
>CAZMQE010000102.1:0-10017 GCA_964568115.1 uncultured Anaerolinea sp. | reverse complement strand
CTCAATGGTGTAGCTATCAATGTAGCTGACATCACCGCGACGATCACTACCCCCGCATCCAACCCTGGTGTGGCTATGAATATCGCGACGGGTGCTGTGACCGTGGCTGCGGGCACCCCGGCTGGGACGTATACGATCGACTACCAGATCTGCGAGAACCTGAACCTAACGAATTGTGACCCGGCGACTATCACCGTAGTGGTGGCGCCTCCCGTGATCAACGCCGTGAATGATTCCGCAACAGGTATCAATGGTATTACCGGCGCGACGAACGTGTTGAACATCTTCAACAACGACACGCTGAATGGCGTAGCCGTGATCCCTGCGCAAGTGACGCTGACACAACAACCTGGTGGTGACCCCGAACTGACCTTGAACCCGAACGGCAGTGTGGACGTTGCTCCTGGGACAGCCGCTGGAACTTATCAATTGACGTATCAAATATGCGAGGTGTTAAACCCAACAAATTGTGATACCGCAGTTGTGAGTGTGACTGTGGGGCTGCCTCCTGCGCCAACAGCAACCGACGACTCAACAAGCACGCCGTTTAATACACCTGTCACCCTGCCAAATATTACAACGAACGACACCGCGTTTGGAGCGGGTAACAGCATCGTTATTGCAACTCTTGATCTTGACCCGGCAGCGGGTCAGCAAACATCGTTTACAGATGCGAGTGGTAATCAATGGAGCGTCAACACGACAACTGGTATTGTGACCTTCACGCCTGCCCTGAATTTTACTGGTGTTGCTACGATCCCATACACAGTTCAGGATGCGGCTGGCCAGACCGCCACTGCGAACCTGTCTGTGACCGTGGCGCCGCCTGCCAGTGTTAGCGGTGTGGTGTTCCACGATGTAAATCTCGATGGCTCGAAATCAGCCAGCGAGCCTGGTATCGTCGGTGTGATCGTAAATCTATATGACAGCACCGGCACCACTTTGATCGCTTCAACAACTACAGGCGTGGGCGGTGCATATAGCTTCTCGAATCTGAGTGCCGGAAGTTATCAGGTGGTTGAGATCGACCCTGCTGGATATGTCAGCTCTACTGCTAATAGTGTTCCCGTGACACTTGTTGCGGGCGGTTCGGGCACTGCGAATTTTGGCGATTACCAACTTCCAAACACGGCACTATCGAACATCTCTGGCGTCGTCTTTAACGATGCCGATGGCAATGGCGTTCAAGGTGCCGGTGAAATTCCGCTCTCTGGTGTGACTGTGGAATTGAAGAACAATCTGGGTGTTGTGATCGCAACTACTACGACAAACGCCTCGGGTGCCTATGCCTTCACGAACCTTCCAGCCGGAACCTATACGGTCGTTGAAACGGACCTGCCGGGCTATGTGAGTACCACACTGAATAGCATTGCTGTCGCTCTCAGCGCTGGGACCAACGCCACGCTCAACTATGGTGATCAGACCGTTGCTGGCAATCCCCTCATTGCTGACCCGGCAGTAACCAAGCTTGGATCTCCGACGAGTGCAGTGATTGGTGATGTGGTCGTGTACACGATCACGGTTGGGAACAACGGCAATACGAATGCCACTGGTGTTGTTTTGACTGACACCAAACCGGCATTCCTCGACATTATCGCCATCTCGATCTCTCCAAACCCGGGGCTGACACCTGTTATCAGCGGCAATACCTTCACGATCAATTTTGGCACGGTGACCCCGACAGACTTCTTCACGATCACAGTGTTGACCAGGGTTAATTCTCAAGGCGTGCCGCCTGGCGGCACGAATAATGCCGCGATTGTTACAAACTCAGGCACTGATCGTACTTTTAATAACGCCTCATCTGCGCTGCTAAGCATTCCTTCACCACATGGCGGCGTTGCTTCCGCCCTGCCTGTAACTACCTTGCTGCCCGCCACTGGCTTTGCGCCCAATGTGGTGACCAGCCTGCCTACGCAGCCCAATAATATGCTCTATGCGGCAACGGATCTGCTTTTAGAGATTCCGCGCCTCGGTGTGAAGATACCGATCGTGGGTGTTGCGAAAAAGAATGGAGCCTGGGATGTGACCTGGTTGGGCAAACAGGCTGGATGGTTGGAAGGAACCGCGTTCCCGTCCTGGAACGGCAACAGTGTGCTGACCGGGCATGTCTATGATTCAAACGGTCTGCCAGGTCCATTCGTTAACTTGAGCACGTTGAAGTATGGCGATAAGATCATTGTCCATGCGTACGGGCAGAAGTACACTTTTGAAATACGCACGAATCAGATTGTTGCGCCAAATGATATATCGGCGCTAAAGCATGAAGAAAAAGCCTGGCTGACCCTCGTGACTTGTAAGGAATACGATGAAAAGACAAATACTTATAAGCAACGTGTAGTTGTGCGCGCGATTTTAGTCAGCGTGGATTGGGATAAATAACAACGTAAAGATTAACTAAAAAGACGGCGGTCACCTATGGCGACCGCCGTCTTTTTGTATTCATTACTTTTGGGTTTCTTCGATCAGCGGGATAAATACATCCACGATCTCTGGGTCGAAGAGGCGCCCAGCCTCTTTTTGCAGATATTCCACGATCTCTTTGGATGGCAAACCTTTTCGATAGGGTCTGTCACTTTGCAGCGCATCCCAAACATCAACGACGGAGAAGAGTCGGGCGTGCAGGGGAATATCTTTGCCTTTAAGCTTGTGGGGGTAGCCGCTGCCATCCCATCTTTCGTGATGATAATAAGGGATGATAAGCGCCTGACTTAGGTAATTGATGGGGGAGAGCATTTGATAAGCGTACTGAGGATGACGGCGCATGATGACCCATTCATCGTCGGTCAGTGGTCCTGGCTTTTGCAAGATCTCATCGGGGATGCCCATTTTGCCCATGTCATGGAGCAGGGCGCCACGGCGAATGTGGATCAGTTCTTCTTCTGAGCATTCGAGTTTACGGGCAAGTTTGGCGGTCATTTCGGTGACGCGCTTGGTATGTCCTTCGGTTTCGCGGTCGCGTAAGTCCAGTGCGAGTACCCAGCCTTCAATGGTTTTGTCGTAGGCTTCCTGCAGATCGGCGTGGGCTTTTTGAAGCGCTTCCTGCGATTGTTTTCGTTCGGTGATATCGCGTGACGAGGCTTGAAATTCCTGCTTTTGGCTGATCTTGTCGAAAAAGAGGCGGGCGGTTGTTTCGAGCCAGACATACTCACCGTTTTTTCTACGGGCACGATAGTGGAATGTTGTCGTCATGTCATCCCCGGTAGGCGCGGCGAGTAATTCGATTAATTGGTTGGCGTCTTCAGGGTGAATGAGGGGGGTAATGGAAGCCCCGGTTAATTCTTCGGGTTCGTAGCCCAGGAGTGTTCGGCAGGCGGGCGAGACGTAGATAAATGTCCCGGCGGTATCGTGTTTCGAGATCATATCTGATGAATTTTCAGCCATCAGACGGAATTGCGCTTCGCTTTCTGCAAGGGCAATTTGCATGCTTTCCTGTTGCTGTAAAATCTGCCACTGTTTGATCGCGTTTTCAGCAATGTGCGGCATGTCAGTCATGGATTCGGATGACTTAACAATGTAATCAAGCGCGCCTGACTTCATCACGTCCACCGCATTGCGCTCATTTCCATAACTGGTCATGATAATGACGGGTGGATTCGATTTGCCGTGTTCCTCAGTGAGTAATTCGCTGCTATCGCCGTCGGGCAGACGCCAGTCTGCAATGATCAGAGTTGGCTTGGAATCTTTCAGGTGCGCGCGCGCTTCTTCAAGCGTGTTCGCCACGGTCAGTTTGGATTCGCCCCCGCGGTCATCAAATGCACGTTGAATTAATTCAGCATGCGCTGAATCATCTTCGATTAATAGGATATGGACGGTATTGTCCATCATAAGGGAATTTAATATCCGCCTTGCTATGGGTTTCTTATTCTTTGATGTCTGGATGTGTGTTCCAACTCAGCCAGTAAAATCCAAGATCGTCCATTAATTTTTTGAACTCTTCAAACCCCACTGGTTTGACCAGGTAACTGTTGGCGTGATTGTAATACGCTCTGGCTACATCTTTTTCCGCTTCGGAGGTGGTTAACACAACGACCGGAATGGATTTGAGATCATCATCTTCCTTGATGGCTTTAAGCACATCGATGCCATCCACCCGCGGCAGGCGCAGATCAAGCAGAATGACATGCGGGCGCCCTGTGTTCGTTTGACCGGCATATTCCCCGCGGTGAAAGAGATAGTCCAACGCCGATTGTCCGTCTAGAAAATGCCGTACCCGGTTTGCGATACGATGTTCTTCCAATGTACGCATCACCAGCTCAGCATGATCTGCGTTATCTTCTACAAGCATTACCAAAATCGGTTCACCAACCATCAGATTCTCCTTGATGCGTTCAAACGAATTGCTGTGATTTTAATCCCATTTTTATGATTCGGGGGACATGTTAATATCGCAATATGTAACAACGGATCTTGTTATAGTGTGAAATAAAAAATTGTGCCTTCACCTAATTTTGAATCCACCCAGATCCGGCCGTCGTGGATCTCAATGATGCGTTTGACGAGGGTTAAGCCAATGCCTGTGCCTTCCACATTGGGGTCGAGCCTGTTGAATAAACCAAAGATACGATCGTGGTATTGCGGAGCAATGCCGATCCCATTATCGCGGACGAAGAAGATCGTTTTTCCATCTGTATCGATACCTTGTGTGCCGATCTCGATCGTTGGCCGGAGTTGGGGTCCCATGAATTTGGCAGCGTTGCTGATCAGGTTCTGCATGACCTCAACCAGCCTGGCATGATCGCCAAGGATGTTTGGAAGATGTTCCTGCACGATCATCCGTACATTATTTTTTTCCAGCGGACCGTTTAGCAGTTCAACAGCTTCTGTGACGATATGACCAAATGGAATGGTCTCCAGGGTATTAATGATGCGCCCAACTCGCGAAAGTTCGAGTAGGTCATTTAACAGCGCCTGCATTTTGTCTACAGCATTTGCGATGCGGTTCAAGTCTTTATCAAAGCGGACCATGTCACCTGATTCTGCATCTTGACGCAAATAGCCTAAAAACCCTCGAATGGTGACCAGGGGTGATTTGAGATCATGCGATACCGTATATGTAAATCTTTCGAGTTCGGCATTTTGCTCGCCAAGCTCCTTGTTCAGGTTTACACCCTCGGTAAAAAGCCGGGCGTTCTTGATCGCATTGGCGACCTGGTCTGCCATGGTTTGCAGGGCGGTGATATCCACCCGTGAAAATGCCGATGGCAATTGGGATTGAATGGTCATGGCGCCGATCACTTCACCACGGGTGGTGAGCGGGAGTGCCATTTCAGAGCGCGTCAGCGGCAGATACGGATTTTTAAATCGGACGGCATCCTCTCCAACGTCGAGAGCGATGCGTGCTTGTCCGTGCTTGATACACCACCCGATCATGGACGAGTCCTCCACTTTGAGCCGATGACCGGTCTCCAGCATTTGTTTGCCCATGCTGCCGGTAGCCGCGCTCAGGATCGCCCATTCGGTTGATTCTTCAACCAGGAAGATGCCAACATAATAATAATCAAAATGATTACAGATCAGATCCGCCACGGTTGGGAGAAGTCGGTTCAGATCCAATATCGAGGAAGCCGCCCGGGAGACATCGGCAGCAGTTTGGAGTTGGATCGTGCGTTTGGTCATGACGCTCACCAGGTCGGCTTGCTCCTCTTCGGCGTGCTTGCGGTCGGTGATATCTGTCCATACGCCCAGCCAATATTGTGGTTTGCCGCTTTCGTCGTGGACAAGATTCGCCTCGTCCTTGACCCAGATCACGCGCTGGTCTTTTGTGACCAGTCGATATTCCATGTTAAAGGGTTCCCCGGTGCGGGTGCCTTCCAGGTTTGCGTTCATCACACGTTCGAGGTCGTCGCTGTGCAGTATTTTTTTCCAGAAGAGCGTGTCTTTTATGAACATGTCACGCGAGTAACCGAGCAGTTTTTCAACCTGCGGACTTACATATTCGGTGTGGGCGTTTTCATCTGTGCTGTTGATGTACGTGATGGTGGGGATGTTCTCGAGCAGGGTTTTGTATTGCGCCTGACTCTGCAGAGCTTGCTTAAGCAGGTTTTGCATGTTTACGGTGTTGACATTTTGCAGCAGGAATGTAACGATGAAAAAGAATAAATAAATACCAAGGCGCGCGATGGATGAGTATTGGATCGATTGAGGCAGGTATCCGTTAACCTCTGCAGCCAGGATCAAAACACCTGTGACAACACAGACGAGCGAAATAAAAACGCTGAATTTGTTACTTGAGATCAGTCCGCTTGCCAGAATGACGACCAAATACCCAATGAAGATCGGTGCGGAAACCCCGCCAGCCGTGATGGTTCCAGCGGTAATTACCAGCCACATGACGCTGACCAGCAGGCTGCTGGCAAGTTGGAGCTTCTGATTGCGGATTAACGCAATGATGCCCAGGGTAGTTGCCCCAAATATAGCGGCAAGTATGGCGGCGCGCTTGACCAGCATGGGCGCAACGAAGGCGGCGGCGATGACAAAGACCAGACCCAGCAGGGTCATGCCCAGCGCTGCGCCATAGGTCATTCTGGCGACTATGTTTGATTCGTGATCGCCATATTCAGGGATCTTAAATATACGGTTGGTGAATTTGGTCATCGTTTGGGCAAGTATAGCATCCTACTATTATTTCTTGTACATACATGGGGCTTTTTAGTCTCACTTTTATCAGGTTGTTTGCAGAAAAACGCTGCATGTTTCTCGTGATATAATCTGCCAATCAGCACATACTTTCAAGATGGAGGATGTCCTATGGAAATAACAGCACAGGAATTCAAGCACTGCGATTTGATAACGATCAAAGGTCGTGTGGATAGCGCAACAGCCCCTCAATTGGCGCAGGCGCTTGAGACCGCAAATGAAAGTGGAAAGTATAAACTGGTTGTCGATATGGCGGGATTGGAATACATGTCCAGCGCCGGGTTCCGCGCCTTGCTGGCAGCACAACGCAACTCGAAAAAATACAATCGAGGGGAAGTGGTGTTGGTCAACGTGCCTGACCGCATTCGTGAAGCGTTGGAACTCGCTGGTTTCACTGAACTTTTCAAAACCTTTGATGATACCTTAGCGGCAGTGGGGCATTTCTAAGCCCGCCCCGGCTTGATAATCCAATCATTTCATCAGGAAGGATGCCGTCTTCAGTGAGCAGCATGGCTGAAGGCGGCTTTTAAATACCCGATGCAATCTGTTCAATTTTCTGCGAAATTTGAGTTTCTCGATGAGATCAGAGAGTTCGTGGGTGATATCGCGCGCGCAGGCGGCTTTGGCGATAAGGATGTGTATAACATTCAGCTCGCCGCCGATGAAGCCGCATCCAACATCATCGAACATGCCTATGAAGGGGTGAGCGATGGTGTGCTGGAACTTTCCTGCGGGGTGAAAGCGAACACGATCACGATCATCTTGGTGGATCACGGCGAGTCGTTTGATCCCTCTGAAATTCCCATGCCAGACCTGAAGGCAGATTTATCGGAACGCAAGATCGGGGGACTGGGGATTTTCCTCATGCGTAAGTTAATGGACGAAGTCCGTTACGAAGTGAAACCAAATAAAAATAACGTCTTAACGATGATCAAACGAAAGAGGTAGACGCCATGCTCCCGTGCGCGTCAATTCACTCGTCCCCGAGGCGAACGGGATGAGCGCCGCTACCGGTTCTCCCGTTTCGGCAGACTGGCGGGATCTTGCCAGCCTGGGGGAGCAGCTTGCCAGCACCACCTCCTTTGCCGCCCAGCGTGACCGCATCATTGCCATGACCTCGCGTCTGCTCGATGGCAATGCGGATGTCTGGCTGCACGAGAATCTTTTCCGCCTGCCGAACATGGCGGAGGAATCGCTTTTCCCGGCGCGCCCATTAGCACCGGGGATGCAGCGCGCCTTGAAGCTGGGGAAATTATGCACCAAACAAAAGCGGGAGACAAAAGACCACGCCTCACACGGGACGTGGGTTGCGATCCCGCTCGAGGATCAGGGGATGACGCTGGGAGCGATTCAAATTACCCGCCTCAAGGGACCTGACTTCAAACAAGATGAATTGGATCTGCTCACCGGACTCGCCGGTGTGATCGCGGTGAGTTTGGTCGCATCGCATCGCGTGGCAGTGGAAAGATTCAGGCTCAACCAATTGAATCTGGTCCGCGAAGTGAGCGCGCAGATCGCCAATACCTTGAGCGTGACCGAGCTTGCCAGTCGCGTGACCGAATTGATCCAGCAGACATTCCACTATTATTATGTTGCCATTTTTACCGTGCACGAGCGTTCCACGTCCATGCGTTTTCGTTCGAGTGCCACAGCGCTGCGCAAGGGACGCCGCAAGGCAAAGGTCGCTTTGGAGGTGGAGATCGGTCAGGGGTTGGTGGGGCAGGCTGCGGCTGGGGGTGAACGGATCCTGGTCCCGGATGTGCAGAAGGATCCCCGTTATCGTTATATTGATATTTTGCCCGAGACGCGTTCTGAAGTCGTCTTTCCCTTGAAGATCGAAGATCGTGTGCTGGGCGTGTTGGATGTGCAAAGCGATCAGTTGAATGCCTTCCATCCGAATGATCTTTTGATCCTGGAAGCGCTTGCGGATACGATCGCGCGCGCGGTGGAAGGGGCGCGCCTGTATAGCGACTTGCGCCGCCGTGCCGAACAATTGACCTTGATCTCGGAAGTCAGCAAGAGCGTGAGTTCATCGCTCGATCTGCGGACGGTGATGAGCAATGTGGCGGCATTGATCCACGATCGTTTTGGATACTCACATGTGCAGTTATTTACGGTGCATCCGAATCGGCGTGTGATTGGTTTTCAAGCGGGCAGTGGCAAACGCAGTAAAGACCTTTCTGGTTATATGCTTTCGTTGGATGATGCCGAGGGGATCATCCCGTGGGTGGCGCGGGAAGGCAAGGCGATCCTTGCCAATGACGTGAAGAAGGATAAGCGCTATCGCCCCTCGCCGTTGCCGCCGCATAATACCAATTCTGAAGTGTGCGTGCCGTTGATCTATGATGCGCAGGTGGTGGGCATTCTCGATATTCAATCGGACAAACGCAACTCGTTCACCGAAGATGACTTGCTGATCTTTGAAGCGGTTGCCGATAATATTGCCATCGCCGTCCATAACGCGGACTTGTATCGTTCGGAGCAGTGGCGGCGGCAGGTGGGTGACAGCCTGCGTGAAGTGGCGGGTTTGATCTCTGCCGATGTGGGCGTGGACGATGTGCTCGAAGCCATTCTCGCTGAATTAGACCGCAACCTGCCCGTGGATATTTCTGCGATCTGGTTGATGGAAGATAATGAGTTGTATCTCGCCGCCTGTCATAACTGCGATGAAGACCAGCTCGAGCAAAACCTCTACAATTCACCGGAAGCGTACAGCGCTTTAGAAGATGTCTTATTTTCAGAAAACCCGCTGATCCGCAAACCTACTGACCCGCTTTGGATCACAGGTCTCACGGCGGGTTTCAATCAGGATTACTCTGCACTGGCTGTGCCTCTGCGCCTGGGTGACCAACCGTTGGGTGTGATCACACTCGCGCATAACACGCCAGGTCGTTATGGACATGAAGCGCAGGCGATGACCACTACGTTCGCCAGCTATGCCGCGGTTGCGATTGAGAACGCGCGTTTATTCGATGCCGCGCAGGAACAGGCGTATGCCTCAGCGGCGTTGTTGCAAGTGGCGCAGGCGATCGTGAGTTTGAATGATCTCGATGAAATTCTTGGCACGATCATCCGTATCATGCCGATCCTGGTGGGGGTACAGCGTGCCGCCTTATACGAATGGGACAAAGATAAGGATATCTTCCGGCCCTCGCAGGAATATGGGTTGAGTGAAGAAGATGCGATCTCGTTTTGGAATCGTGCCTTTGCGCCCGGTGAATTTTCCTTTTTGGATGCGTGCCGCGACGCCACAGGGATGCTCGCCTGTCAACTTGATGAAGCGCGCGGACTGAGCGCCTGGCTGACTGTGGATATGTCTCAGGATGTGAACCTGGGCAACCCCAATGCCTTGTTGTTCGCTGTGCCGATCGCGGTGCG
>CAZMQE010000101.1:0-10063 GCA_964568115.1 uncultured Anaerolinea sp. | reverse complement strand
CGCGGAATAGGCGTTGCGATGGTGATGCAAGGGACAGCGATTCCATACCTTGATATGGGCGGCGCCTCCATCAAGATGAATGACGATGGTTCGTTCAACCTGCTTGTTGGCGCAACGGACTTGGGCACCGGATCAGATACAGTCCTTGCGCAGATGGCAGCCGAAGTGTTGGGTGTACCAGTCGAAGATATGATCACGTATTCCTCCGATACCGACTTTACACCGTTTGATAAAGGCGCCTATGCATCATCGACCACCTACATCTCTGGCACTGCAGCTGTGAATGCCGCGAAGATCTGTGCAGAACGGATTAGAGTCCGCGCGACGATGATTTTGAAACTGCCAGAATCCGAAGCCTCGAATATTCGATTATCGAATCGTCAAGCGATTGCGCCCGATGGCAGAACCGTTCCGTTCACCGAGATCGCACTCGATTCACTACACAAGAACAATCAAGAGCAGATCATGGGCGTTGCGAGTTACGTATCGCCTGTATCTCCTCCTCCATTTGCGGCGCAATTCGCCGAAGTGACGGTAGATTCAGAAACAGGCGCAGTGACTGTGGACAGGCTTGTGATGGCGGTTGATTCGGGCGTCATTGTGAATCCGCTGACAGCTTCAGGTCAAATTGAAGGCGGTATGACACAAGCGTTGGGCTACGCTGTCTGCGAAGAGATGCGCTATGACGACAAAGGCAACGCCCTCGAACGCGACCTTGACCGTTATCACATCTTCCGCGCCGATGAAATGCCCGAGCTTGAAACCATCTTCGTTGAAACCTTTGAACCCAGTCATCCCTTCGGCGTCAAAGCCGTTGCTGAGATCCCGATGGATGGCGTTGCACCTGCCGTCGGCAATGCCATCCTCGATGCCATCGGCGTCAATGTGGATGAAAACCCCGTCACACCTGAAAGACTGTGGCGGGCAATTCGGAGTCAATAAAACAACACGATAAAATTATGCAAAGACATCCCAAGTCTGTTAGACTTGGGATGTCTAGCTTCAATATGACCCGCGCTGAAGTATTTTATCTCCTGCCTTATTTCGCATCCCTGGCACTGTCACTGGGGATCTTATATTACACATGGGAACGCCGCGCCGCCAAAGGCGTGACCGCTTTCACCTGGTACACAGCGGGACAAACCTTATGGATCTTCGGCTTTATTCTCGAACTACTTACTTCCGATCTGTTTGGAAAAATATTCTGGGATGGCTTTCAATGGCTGGCAGGCTTGATCATCGTGATCGCGTTCCCGATCTTCACGGTTCAGTACACCGAATACAAATTCAAAAAACCGCAGCGCATGTTCATTCTCGCGTTGGTCATTCCCGTGATCTTTACAGCCATATTGATGACCGACGGTATTCATCATCTCATTTACCCCAATCCACATCTGACTGTCGATACGCCCTTCCCAGAATTACTTTATGATTTTACCTGGGTAGTGTATGGGTATGCCTTATATAGTTACGGCACCGCAATTTGGGCAACTGGACTTCTCGTACAGCGCCTCTTTCGACCCCATGGGCTGTATCGTACCCAACTGGCGATCATTACCATCGGCTTTATCATCCCAATCCTCGGGACAATTCTCACATTACTCGATGTTCACATCGCCCCACAAAGAGACATCGCTCCTTTCACCAATGCCATTGCCAATTTGATCATTGCCTGGGGGCTATTCCGTTATAAGTTATTTGAGGTCTTCCCTATTGGGCGCGACCGCCTCTTCGAAGCCATGGTAGACCCGGTTGTGATCCTCGATAATCAACACATGGTGGTGGATATCAACAGCGCCATGCTGGCGTTACTCGATCAGAAAGCAGCAGATGTTATCGGGCAGCCTGCCAAGCAGGTCTTTGCAGATTTTCCGATCCCGATCAAACGCTTTACCCACGTCTCGTATGCGCGCGATGAAACCACTTTTGAAGTGGGCGGTAAAAATGTCTATTATGAAATGACAGTCTGGCCCCTGTATGATAGCAACAAGAAAATGACCGGGCGCATTTATATTTCCCATGACATTACGGCGTTAAAAGAACTTGAGCGCGAATTACGTGAACTGAACCTGGATCTAGAAAAACGCGTCCGCGAAAGAACACATCAACTTGCTGAAGCCTACGACACCACACTCGAAGGCTGGGCGCGCGCGCTTGAATTAAGGGACAAGGAAACAGAGGGGCACTCGCGTCGGGTAACAGAAACAACTGTCACTGTGGCAAGAGCGATGGGCATCGAGCAGGAAGATTTGGAACATATCCGGCGCGGCGCCATTCTGCACGATATCGGCAAAATGGGCGTTCCAGATCACATCCTACGCAAAGAAGGTGCGCTCACCGAGGATGAACGGCAGATCATTCTAAAACATCCTGAAACAGCCTATGATCTTTTGAAGCAGATCCCTTTCCTGGATAAAGCTTTGGAAATCCCCTATAGCCATCACGAACGCTGGGACGGCACCGGTTACCCGCGCAAACTCAAGGAGCGCGCCATTCCCCTGCCAGCCCGCATCTTCGCCATTGTGGATGTGTGGGATGCACTCTCCTCCGATCGCCCGTATCGCAAAGCCTGGAAGCGCGAGGAAGTGATCCAATACCTGATCAGCGAATCCGGCAAACATTTTGATCCGCGCGTAGTGAATGTATTTTTAGGGCTTGTCGAAAAAGGCGAGATATAATCACACTCTTCCATAAAGAATAATGTTCCGGTCTTTTGTTCATTTACTGGTACTGGTATAAAAGGCGAAAACTGAAAGTACAAAATGAACCGCGAAGAATTCTTTTATCTACTGCCCTATGTATTCTCGCTAGCACTTTCGCTCGGCGTGTTTATATACACTTGGCAGCATCGCTATGTTCGCGGTGCAAGATTATATTCATGGTTTGTGGGTGGCCAAACCCTGACCATACTTGCCTTTATTTTTGAATTAGTCAGCCCAAATCTACAAACAAAACTATTGTGGGATAAGTTCCAATGGCTGACGGATTCGTTTCTTGTCATCCTGCCTTTTCTACTATTCTCAGTTCAATTTTCAGAGTACAAACTGCGCTATCCACGAGCAATGTGGGGATGCGTACTTATTTTTCTTCTTATTTTCACGGCGCTCTTATTAACGGACAATCTTCACCATCTCATTTATCCTGACCCGCATCTCAGTGCCGATTACCCGTTCCCGGAACTGCAATATAAATTCACGATCATTGTGTATGCCTATGCATTGGTCTATTTATATGTCGCGAACCTTTACGGAATCGGGCTTCTGATCAGGCGCGCAGTTCAACCCAACAATTTACATCGCAGTCAATATTGGACGATCATTGCTGGTTTTCTAATTCCGCTGATCTTATCCACCTTTGCGTTTGCCGACATCACGATCACCCCGCAACGCGATATAACCCCCTTTTCGCTTGCCATTGGAAACGTGGTCGTAGCCTGGGGTCTATTTCGTTATAAGCTATTCGACATCGTTCCCATTGCCCGGGAATGGATCGTAGAGAACATGCTTGACCCGGTTGTTGTTCTGGATTCAAACAACCGGGTCGTGGATATAAATCCAGCTGCGCTCAAGGCTTTGGGGAAACAAAATTCCAAAGTAATTGGGCATTCAGCCAACGAGGTGTTTGAATACTGGCCCGTCATTGTAAAAGAATTGGATATTCTCGACATAGATCACAAGGAAATTGCCATTCATGAAGCTGAGACTACCTTTTTTTATGATCTGAACATTTCACCCATCTACAATAAACACCAGCAATTGACGGGCCGTGTGGTCGTGGCACGTGATATTACACGGCACAAGACCCTTGAGGTTGGCTATCGTGTTCTATCGCAAGAATTAGATCAACGCGTAAAAGAACGGACAGATGAGCTTGATAATATCGCTGAACGCTATCGCGCGGTTGTTGAAAATCAAACAGAATTCATCGTACGCTGGAAGATTGACGGCACGCGGACTTTCGTCAACGAGGCGTATTGCCGCTATTGGGGTCTGACGTTTGAAGAGGCATTAGCTGTCAATTTTTTCTCGCATATTCTTGAAGAAGATCGCCAGGCTGTGGATGAAAAAATTTCAAGGTTAATTTCAGGTCAGGTAGTCGCCAAGACAGAGATCCACCGTGTTATGAAGCCAGATGGCAACATCGCCTGGCATGAATGGACCGACCAGGTAATTCGAAGCGAAACTGGGAAATTGATCGAGATTCAATCCGTAGGACGCGATATCACTGAACGCAAGCTGGCTGAAAAGGCGTTACAGGAAAATGAAGAAAAGCTCAGAACACTCTTTAATATATTGCCAGTCGGGATCTCCATTTTAAACAATGACCGCCAGATCACCGAAATGAACCCAAGATTACAGGAAATCCTAAAAATACCAGCAAAAGAGCTATTCGAAGGAAAATCCCAACAAAGAAAATATATAAAAAGCGATGGAACTCCCATCTCTGCTGAGGAATTCCCGAGCACGCGTGCGCTTACAGAGCAAAAACAGGTTTTGAATAATGAATTGGGCATTCTCAAAGATGATGGGGAAATAATTTGGGTCAATGTGAGTGCTGCGCCCCTGCCAGGTTTTGGGGTTGCAGTAACTACAACCGATATCACCGAGCGCAAGCGAGCAGAAGAAGCCTTGCGTGAATCTGAGGCAATTTATCGGAAAGCAATTGAAGTTGCCGGGGCTGTGCCCTATCGTCAGTCTTACCCAGGCGAGGAATTTCATATTGATTACGACTTCATAGGCGATGGGATTCGAGAGATCACCGGGTATGGACCAGACGAATTTCATGAAGACCTGTGGGATGCCCTCGTTCAGGAATCTCACCCGACCGGTGAACTTGCGCAATATACCTGGAGTGAGGCTGTCCGCCGGGTGCGCACAGGCGCCAGCCCCATCTGGCAATGCGAGCACCGCATTCAAGATCGCAATGGAGTAACCCGTTGGGTCTATGAAGCAGCCGTGGAATTACGTGACAAGGATGGGCAATCGCATGGCTCAGTTGGCTTGTTCCAGGATATCACCGAACGCAAAAAAGCAGATGCCAAATTGGCTGAAGCTTACGACACAACACTTGAAGGCTGGGCGAAAGCGCTTGAGCTCAGGGACAAGGAAACAGAGGGACACTCGCGTCGAGTAACAGAAACAACTTTGGCTGTGGCAAGAGCGATGGGCATCAGCGCAGAAGAACTCATCCACATTCGCCGCGGTTCGATCCTGCACGACATCGGCAAAATGGGAATCCCAGATCAGATCCTGCGAAAAGAAGGTCCGCTTACGGAAGAAGAACGGCAGGTCGTCTTGAAACATCCAGATACGGCTTATAACCTGCTGAAGCAAATTGTATATTTGGAGAAGGCGCTGGAGATCCCCTACAGCCACCATGAAAAATGGGATGGTACGGGATACCCGCGTGGGTTGGCGGGCGAAGATATCCCACTCTCAGCACGTATCTTTGCCATCGTGGACGTATGGGACGCGCTATCTTCTGATCGGCCTTATCGCAAAGCCTGGAACAAAGAAGAGATCATTCAATACATACGCAAAGATTCAGGAAAACACTTCGACCCGCATGTCGTGGATGTATTTTTAGCCATGGTCGAAAAAGGCGAGATATAATCAACCCATGGCAAACAAAATCTTTGTTATCGGACACGTCAACCCAGATACAGACTCTATCGCATCAGCCATGGGCTACGCCTGGTTGTTGCGCGAACGTGATGGTGTGGATACTGTCGCCGCTCGCGCGGGTGCGCTTAATCCGCAAACTGCCTGGGTGCTCAAACAAGTGAATTTAGAAGCGCCAGTTCTGCTGACCGATGCATCGCCGCGTTTTGAGTCAGTCATGCTGCGCCTCGATAGTATTCGCCCCGACGCCCAACTTGGCGCAGCATGGACGCTCGCCAGCCGCACAGGCGGTGTTGCGCCGGTCGTGGATGAAGACGGCAAGCCCTATGGCATTATCAACGGGTTTAGTCTCTTTAAATATTTCACCGAAATATTGGGACCCCGTCCGGGTGATACTACAGTACGCGAAATGATGTCTGCTCCTTGCAAAGATGCGGCGGATATTCGGGTTCCAAAATTTTCGGCAAACGCGCATATCCGTGATTCGCTTAACCGCATCCTGCGCGACGAACATGATGAGTACTGGGTGGTGGATGAAAACGGTTTGTATCTGGGCATCGCACATCAACGCGAACTCCTCAACCCGCCGCGTTTACAGATCATCCTCGTTGATCACAACGAACCACGTCAGGCAATTGCGGCGCTCGAAGAAGCCGAGCTGCTCGAGATATTGGATCATCATCGTCTCGGCAATCCGTATACCCATCAACCAATCCGCTTCACGGTGGATGTGGTGGGATCGACCTCCACGCTCGTCTCCGAACAGACTGCCGAAGCGGGACTCTCCATGCCACCCAACCTAGCTGGCGCGCTGCTTGCCGGACTTTTAGCTGATACGCTCATCCTGACATCTCCCACCACCACGCCGCGTGACAAGGAAGCCGCCGAACGTTTGGCACGCTGGGCATTCGTAGGCGGAGGTCCGCTTAAGGGCGAAACGATCGATTCGTATGGCAAGGCGGTGTTGAGCGCCGGAGCCGGACTTTCCAACCGCAAACCTGAAGAAGTCGTCAGCACCGATATCAAACCCTTTGAAGCGAACGGCTTTAAATTCGCAGTTGCCCAAGCCGAAGTGACAGACATTCTGCAACTCACCGAACACCTGCAAACGCTCACTGAGGCGCTTGACGCCCTAAAAGACAAACGCGGACTCGACTTCGCCATGCTCCTGATCACTGATGTGGTACGCGGCACAAGTCGTTTGCTCATTTCTTCCAAAGCGCCGCCCGTCCTTGATGATCTCCCCTACCCACCGCTCCCTGATGGAACACGTGACGCGCAAGGCGTAGTCTCGCGCAAGAAGCAGCTTCTGCCGGCCGTGCTGGGATTGCTGGAGAGGTAGATGGAATTTCAATCCATCATCGAACGCGCCCTTGAGATCCGCAAACATTACGAAGCGAAAGAACAGCAATTGTATGGCTCGGCATGGACCAGTGAAGAAATCGCTCTGGGATTCGTTGGCGACGTAGGCGATCTGGCAAAGTTGATCGTTGCCGAGAACGGCAAACGCAATATCCCCGATAGCAAAGCCAAGCTCGAACATGAACTGGCGGACTGCTTATGGTCTGTGATCGTGCTTGCTCATCAGCATGGGGTTGATCTGGAATCAGCGTTCGTGAATACAATGAACGAACTGGAAACCCATTTATCAGGGGATTAGCAGCGCGGTATGCATGTCGCGCTGCAAGAAAATAGCGATACCAGATTAAATCCGTGAACTGCTGTGCTTGTAAGGTACAATAGAACAATGAATCAGTTCGCGAAAATATGCAAAAAACAGCAAGAAATTCCCATTTTTCACTCTTTTTACCTACATCAACCTTATCAAATAGAATTGACGGACGCCCGTGGACAGGAATGACGCTCTTAACCTGCGTCACATCGTCGATGCCATTGAACAACTTGAGCGTTACACGCGTGGAATGTCCGAGAACGAGTTCGCAGCGCGCGTCATGGTACAGGACGCCGCAGCACATCAAGTAGCGATCGTCAGCGAGGCAGCGAAAAACGTCTCGACAGAATTCCAGGACCTGCACCCAAAAGTTCCCTGGGGCACCATTACCCGTATCCATAGCAAGATCGTCGGGGAAGATTACAAGCTCAATATCTCCATGGCTTGGGATGTTATCCAGGATGATCTACCGCTACTCAAACACACACTTAGAAAGCTTATGTTAGCATGAACAAAATCCCAAATTCTCAACTGATCGTAAAAGACATCCCATCGAACAAGGCAACCTGGAAGAAGATCCAACCCTTTGCAATGACCTTTAATGGTTATGAACATTGGGGCACTTTCAAGAAGTGCCGTGAAGTGGCGCAGCAAGGCATCACCATGTACAAAGGCAAACAAACGCTCACGCTTTCCCTTACCGACCTGCGGACCTGCTTGTTCTTTGAAGCCATGCGCTGGAAGCATTACGAAAAAGAACCCACCAAACAGGGACTTGAATATATCCGCGCTTTGTCTGAAGCGATCCGCGTGCGTGTGCTGGCAAGAGAGATCAACTAGCGCTTAACACCCTCGCTTCGACTACACTCGCTTATCAGTTGACATATAATTGGGATATGAAATCCATCTATCAGGCTTTATCAGAACTGGAAAAGAATAACGAAGCCGCTGTGTTATGTACGGTGGTGAAGAGCGAAGGCTCCACACCGCGGCATGTGGGCAGTAAGATGCTCGTTTATCCTGATGGAAAATTTATCGGCACGGTTGGCGGCGGGGAATTGGAAAATCGCGTCATCAAAGCCGCACACGAATCTTTAAAGAGCGGTTCTGCGCAAACTCTGGCATATACCATGTCTGACCCCAAGCGCGGCGACCCAGGCGTCTGTGGCGGCAATGTGGAGGTGTTTGTGGAACCGATCCTGCCCCCGGCTTTGATCGTGATCATCGGTGCGGGACATGTGGGCAAAGCCGTTGCTCATCTTGCCAAATGGCTGGGATTTCGCGTCGCTCTTTCCGACGATCGGGCTGAGTTCTGTAATCCTGAAGCTGTCCCCAACGCGGACGCCTATTACCCCATCCCGATGGCGGACTTGGCGAATCAACTCAAAGTGACACCGCAAACTTATATCGTAGTCACCAGCCGCGGGTCCAGTGTGGACGCGGTAGGTTTGCCGAGTCTGCTTGATTCGAATGCGGCATACATCGGCGTCATCGGTTCGAAACGCAGATGGCTGACAACCGTCAAGGCATTGAAAGAAAAAGGTGTGGCAGACGAGAAGATCGCGCGCGTCCATTCACCAATGGGACTGGAGTTAAACGCCGAAACGCCGGAAGAAATCGCGGTCAGTATTATGGCTGAGATTTTGATGTTGAAGGATAAGGGCACGGGGAAGATGATGAAAGCTTGATTTAGAGAAACCCTTAGGGGTTTATTGCGTAGATAAAATAAGAAAAACGGTTCTTGTAACTGCAATTTCATTGGACTATAATCGAAACAACGTTCTTCAAAAGGAGAAAAAATCATGGCTAGAATTTTTGATGTTATTGAATACCCAAATGAGATGAAAGATGAGATCGTCCACCGCTTCCCGGAGTCGGGCATTGGCGATTACCGCATCGGTTCACAGGTGATCGTGCGTGAAGCGCAGGCAGCGGTGTTCTTCCGCGATGGAAATGCTTTGGATGTGTTCCGGGGCGGACGCCACACGATCGCCACAGCGAACATCCCAAAGATCATTGATTTCATCGGCAAGGCATTCAATGACCGCACCCCCTTCCCCGCAGAAGTCTACTTCGTTTCGATGAAGGAATTCGCGAACGAGAAGTGGGGTACACCGCAACCGATCATCGTCCGCAATCAGGGCATGGGACTCGGCGTAGCGCTGTTGCAGGGCTTTGGTACATTCTCGTATCAAGTCAAAGACCCGCAGCAATTCGTCACCCAGGTGGTAGGCACACAAGGCGCCTACAAAACTACCGACATTGAAGAACGTATCAAATCGGTTTTGCTCTCCAAGCTGCAGGATGTGCTTGGTGAAACGACCGCCGCAAAGAGTGTGTTGGACCTGATCGGTCTGACCGAAGAACTCGGCGCCGCGGTCCGCGCGAAGGCACAGGATGATTTTGAAGCCTTGGGGCTCACGTTGAAAAGCTTCTATATTGGCAACCTCAAGCCATCCAACAAGTCAGCGCAGGAATTGCGCGATATGGGTATGCTCGATATGGCAACCTATACCCAGCTCCAGGCTGCGGATGCGATGCGCGATGCGGCAAACAATCAAAGCGGTGGCGCGGGCCTCACTGCAGGTATTGGTGCTGGCATGGGCATCGGCAACTTGATGGGTCAGGCATTGCAAGGCGGCGCTCAAAATCAGCAACAAGGCGGTCATGCACCCGCTGCTGCCTCAGGCGGTATCCCCGATGTGATGACTCCCTCTGAAGCCGCGGCGATCTTGAAGGTTTCTGAAGAAGACGTGAAAGCCGCCATCGC
>CAZMQE010000100.1:5759-10079 GCA_964568115.1 uncultured Anaerolinea sp. | reverse complement strand
AATCGACAGACTTGACATCACTTTATAGCCATGATAACCTTGCGGGCATCGTGCCCGTCTCGCCTTCGAAAGCGTAAAGGTGGATGGGCATAAATTTTATTCCCAGCAGGAGAGATGTAAGATGAGCGAACGTTTTGTTGGAACTGTCAAGTGGTTCAATGCCACCAAGGGCTATGGCTTTATCGGCCGTGAAAATGGTGAAGATGTGTTCGTACACTTCAGCGCCATCCAGTCCGATGGCTACCGCAAGCTCGAGGCTGAGCAGAAGGTGGAATTTTCCGTTGAAGATGGACCCAAGGGTCTGCAAGCCGCGAACGTGGTGCCTGTATCGTAAGACTCAACTGACTTAAGTTTTGCGAACCAAACAGAGTTGCTGTAAAGCAGCTCTGTTTTTTATTTCCCGATAGTTATCATCCAAATAGGAAATTTAGGTGATATGGCATTTCATTTCTGCAAATAGAGATGACATTCGTCATTTGTTATTTATGATTGTTTACAGCATAATGCTCAATGTTAGCCGTAACTTTTTCCAGAATTGAGCGACCAGATATTCAACATGAGCCTACTTTCCCTCTTCAAACGCGATTCAGATAAACATACCGTTCTTTCTTCAGGACACGTGGTACCTGACTCTGCACGTTGTGTGCAATGCGGCATCTGCTCCTATAACTGCCCGATAGGCATTGACGTGCGTGCGCATGCCTGGCGCGGAGAACCTGTGATCAACAGTCAATGTCTCACGTGTGGCGAATGTGTGGCGCGTTGTCCACGCGGGGTACTCCGTTTTGAAAGAATAAATCTCTTTGACAAGGGGAACTCATGAAATATATTATTATCGGTTTCGGAGTTGCAGGGGTCGGGGCAATCGAAGCGATTCGATCCATAGACACAACTGGGGAGATCACTCTACTCAGCAATGACCCGCATGGCTATTACTCCCGCCCAGGGCTTGCCTATTATCTAACCGGCGAACTACATGATAAGGCATTATTTCCCAGGACGGTTGAGGACATGCGCCGTTTGAAATTCAAAGCCACCCGTGGACAAGTGACAAAGATCGTCCGCGAGAATCAAACCGTAGAGATCGAGGGTGCCGCCCCATTGATGTATGACCGTCTCTTGATCGCGACCGGCGCAGAAGCAGTTCGCCTGAAAGTGCCCGGCGCGAACCTGACTGGTGTGCTTAAACTCGATCACATGGAAGACGCCAAGCTGATCTTGAAACATGCACGCCGCGGCAAAACAGCCGTTGTGTCTGGCGGCGGCATCACAGCGCTTGAACTCGTGGAGGCGCTTGTGGCACGCGGCGTGAAGGTCCATTATCTATTACGCGGTGAGCGCTATTGGAGTAACGTTCTTGATGAACACGAATCCAAGATCGTTGAGCATAGGCTGCAAGAAGAGGGTGTAAAACTTCATTACCATTCCGAACTCGTTGAGGTAACAAACAAGAACAATCAAGTGACAGGTGTCCGCCTGCAGGATGGCAAGCTCTTGAAGTGCGATATGGTCGCGTATGCGATCGGGATTCGGCCCCGCATGGAGTTGGCGAAGCAGGCTGGGCTGGCGGTCGATCGGGGCATCCTGGTTAATGAATATCTACAAACAGATGATCCGAATATTTATGCCGCTGGTGATGTTGCACAAGTCTTTGATCCCAGCACAGGGACATCGATCATTGACAGTTTATGGTCACCAGCCCGCCAACAGGGATATTCCGCAGGGTTGAATATGGCTGGCAAAAAATCGCCCTACACCAAAGCAGTACCATTTAATGTGACCCGGCTGGCAGGGCTGACCACCACGATCATTGGCACGGTAGGTCGCGGTAAAGATGAAGATATGGTTGGCATTGCGCGGGGTGATAGCGAAACATGGCGGCAATTACCCGATGCCATGGTTGCCCAATCAGGTTTTGAGGTGAACAGCCTGCGCTTGCTATTGGGCGAGAAAACCATCCTTGGCGCGATCGTGATGGGCGATCAAAAATTATCCTTCCCACTCGAAAAGATCATCACTGGAAACATGGATATTTCACCGATCCGCGAAAGACTGCTTGGTCCGAAGGCAAAGGTCGGCGATATCATCGCAGATTTCTGGACCAAATCCCAAACTGCTCGTAGTAATAATTAACGGCTTAATATTTGGAGGGTCTATGTTACGTGGCAATTCAGAACTTTGGGCGGCATTTATTGTAATGGTTATGATCACTGCACTGTATGGCGCCATGATATTTTTTACGCATGGTATTCCTCCCGCCAGCGAGTTATTTGGGCATGGCATAGGGATCATTGGTTTTATTTTTATGCTCATGACCGAGACACTATACAGCCTTCGAAAGCGCAGTCGCAGTGTCAAGTGGGGACGAATGTCCACCTGGCTTCAATTACACATCTTCACTGGGCTGGTTGGTCCGTATATGGTTCTGTTGCATACTTCGTGGAAATTCAACGGACTTGCGGGCGCCACTACATTGCTAACCATCATCATTGTTATCAGCGGAGTGATCGGACGCTATATCTTTACTCGAATTCCGCGCACACTGGATGGACTTGAGATAGAAAGCTCGCTTTCACAGGAAGCCCTCAAACAGGCTAGGCGTCTCATGGCGCTTTGGCACACGGTCCACATTCCGATCGGGATGGCGTTGTTTGTTTCCGCATTCGTACATATCGGTGCGGCGTTGTATTACGCTACATTTTTAAAGTAAACACACTGCATTCAATAATTTAGAGGAGAGCATGCAAAGAGCGCGCCTGGGCTGCCTAACAGGAACTGGAATTATTGCTACACTGATCACAGCGTTTGCGATCGTGGGCTACAGCCTCGCCAGCGGCGGCGGACAGATGTTCAGCCCCGGCGCTCTGAACGCGATCCATGGACAATTGCTTGGCGGTGTAACCTCGCATGCAGATATTGCCGGTGCATGCAGTGCCTGTCATGTTGCGCCCTGGGAACCGCAAACCATGGATGATCGTTGTTTGGTTTGCCATACGGATGTTCCTGCGCAGATGCTTGATATTCAAACACCGCATGGCAGAATGCATGCCATCGATCCTGAAGCCCAGTGCCGCGCCTGTCACCCCGAGCATCGCGGCGCGCTGGCATCTCTTGTGGACATCGCAGGGTGGAGATACCCGCATCAGCTTTCGGGATATTTATTAGATGCGCACCAATTCAAGGCTGAGAATGATCCGTTCAAATGCGAGGACTGCCACGGCAACGATGTAACGACTTTCAATGTCGAAACCTGCGCTGCCTGTCATGGTCAAATGGATCAAACCTTCACAACGAATCACATCATCGCGTATGGCGCATCCTGTCTCGACTGTCATGATGGCAAAGACAGCCTGGGCAAGTCATTCACACACGCTAACTTCTCTTTCCAATTAACTGGTAAACATGAACTTGTAGCCTGCGAGAACTGTCACGCCAATACGCACAACCTGGATGGTTTTAAGACTACCGCCCAGGCTTGCTCCACTTGTCATGTGGATGATGATCCGCATCAAGGCGCTATGGGATCAGACTGTGCTGCTTGTCATACACCCGATGATTGGAAGACGGTTCACTTCGACCATAATCTGGCTGCCTTCAAATTGACCGATACCCATCTGACAGTTGCCTGCGAAAAATGTCATATCAACTCTGTCCTTAAAGGCACGCCACAGGATTGTTTCGCCTGCCACAAACAGGATGACCGCCATCTCGGTGAATTAGGTACAGATTGTGCTGCATGCCATAAACCCACCAAATGGACGGAGACCACTTTCAATCATTCCCTGGCAGCATTTCCGTTGACAGGCAAGCACGTAACGGTCTTGTGCTTAAGTTGTCATAAGAACGGCACCTACAAAAACACACCAGTCGACTGCGCGTCCTGTCACATTGACGTTCACTCGGGACAAATGGGAAAGGATTGTGCCAGTTGTCATAACACGGGTGACTGGAAAGATGTCACCTTCGATCATGGCAAGACCGGTTTCCCGTTATCTGGGAGTCATAAAAGTGCGACCTGTGCTGAATGCCATATAAATGGCGTATATAAAGGGACACCCAAAAACTGTTATGCCTGTCACGCCTCAAAGGATGCACATAAGGGTCAATTCGGAACCGATTGTGGCTCCTGCCATAACCCGAGCAGTTGGAAGAATGTGAGCTTCGACCACAGTAAGACTGGTTTCCAACTTTCAGGTTTACATACCAATGTCCAATGTTCAGCCTGCCATGTGAACAATGTCTTCAAAGGCACTCCTAAAAATTGCTATGCCTGTCATGCAGCCAAAGATGCGCATGCTGGACAGTTCGGCACGGATTGCG
>CAZMQE010000100.1:1314-5659 GCA_964568115.1 uncultured Anaerolinea sp. | reverse complement strand
TATGCCTGTCATGCAGCCAAAGATGCGCATGCTGGACAGTTCGGCACGGATTGCGCAAGCTGCCATAACCCGAGCGGTTGGAAAAATGTAAGCTTTGATCACGGCAAAACCGCCTTCCCCCTTTTAGGCAGTCATACCACTGTAAAATGTTCAGCCTGCCATGTGAACAATGTCTTCAAAGGCACGCCTAAAAATTGTTATGCCTGTCATGCAGCCAAAGATGCACATGGCGGACAATTTGGTACCGATTGCGCATCGTGCCATAGCCCGAGTAATTGGAAAACCGTGAGTTTTGATCACGGCAAAACCGCCTTCCCATTAACTGGTGGGCATACAAGCGTCCAATGTAAAGCCTGTCACACCAATGGCGTATATAAAGGCACACCGAAAGACTGTTACGCCTGCCATGCCGCCAAAGACAAACACAACGGTCAATTTGGTACCGTTTGTTCAACCTGCCATAATACCAGCGGCTGGAAGAACGTAACCTTTAACCATGGCAATACTGCTTTCCCGTTAGCTGGTTCACATGCCAATGTAGCTTGTGGAGCCTGTCACATCAATGGCGTATACAAAGGCACGCCCAAAGACTGTTATGCCTGCCATGCCGCCAAGGATAAGCATAATGGACAATTCGGCACAGCCTGTGGATCTTGCCATAAGCCTACTCAATGGTCTGATGTAACTTTCAATCACAACAATACAGCTTTTCCGCTTTCAGGATTACACACCAATGTACAATGCGCCGCGTGTCATACCAATGGTATCTATAAGGGCACACCTACAAATTGCTATGCATGTCACGCAGCCAAGGATAACCACAACGGACAATTCGGCACAGACTGCGGAGCCTGTCACAATCCTAGTGGATGGGCAAATGCAACATTTGACCACAACAAGACCGCCTTCCCATTGATCGGACATCATACAAATCTTAATTGCTCAAAATGTCATTCCAACGGCGTATACAAAGGCACCTCAACGCAGTGCATAGCCTGCCACAGGGATGAACACAACGGTCAAAACGGAACGGACTGTAGTATCTGCCATACCCCCAAGGATTGGGGTGCGGTCATCAAACCTTAATTTACAAAAAAAATGAAAAGCTAAAGCTATGGTTTAATTAACACGCCACATACATTGCAGAAGCCTGGGAGGGCAAATGCGAAACTCGAATCGTCTTGGTTGCTTCACGGGGACAGGGATTATTGCTGTACTGATCACAACTTTTGTAATAGCCGGGTATGCGTATGCAAGCGGCGGTTTAATGTTTAACCCCGGACCCTTAAGCGCACATACCGACGAAATACTGGGTGGCGTCGCCTCACATGCCGAGATCGGCAAGGACTGCAAAGCCTGTCATACTGCACCCTGGGAATTAGAAAAAATGGCAGATCGTTGCGCCGTATGCCATGCCGAGATCGCCTCTGAAATGCAAAGCGTGGCGACCATGCACGGCAAAATGCTGCACAACAACCCCAACTTAAATTGTCGGCATTGTCACCCAGAGCACCGCGGCGCTGACGCCCAACTCACTGAACTGAATGGCGCGTTGTTCCCGCACGAAGCCGTTGGCTATTCATTAGATGGACATCAAAACACAACGGCGGGAATTCCATTCACATGCGACGATTGCCATCATGGTGACATTTCCACATTCGCTTCAGACGCCTGCCAAACCTGCCACAGCCAAATTGACCTTGCCTTCACCCAAGCCCATCTGCTCGCCTTCGGCACAGATTGCCTTGCCTGTCACGATGGCGTGGATCGCTATGGTGATGATTTCAACCACAGCCGCTTCACGTTCAAATTAACCGGCAAGCATGCAGATGTGATCTGCACCCAATGTCACCTCGATGCACGCAACATCGCGGACTTGCAAGCGCTGCCGCAAGACTGTAACTTCTGCCATCGCGGTGACGAGCCGCATGAAGGTAGGTTCGGTGTTGATTGCGCGGCTTGCCATACAACCGATGGCTGGAAACCAGCCAAGTTCGATCACAATCTAGCTGCCTTCAAACTTGAAGGCGAACATCAAGAAGCACGCTGTGACCAATGTCATCAAAATAATGTTTACAAGGGCACACCCACAGATTGTTTCTCCTGTCATAAACAAGATGATGAACACGGCGGCAAATTCGGAACAGACTGCGCCGCCTGTCATAACCCCACAGACTGGGAGAATGCAACCTTCGATCACAACAAATCCAACTTCCCGTTAACGGGGCGTCACACCGGCTTGGCTTGCGAACAATGTCATACGAACGCGCAATTTGCCGGGCTTTCAACTGCCTGTGCAAGCTGCCATGCTGATCCTGTTTTCCATGCCGGAATGTTCGGATTGGATTGTGCCGCCTGCCACACCACCAACGACTGGTTTGCACGCTATAACGGCTCGCACCCGGGTATTGCCGATGAAGGCGGCAGTGGCGTCAATCATGGCGGCGCAACCTGCCGCCAATGCCATACACAAAACTTGCGCACTGCTACCTGTCTTGCGTGTCACGACAGCAACAACCCTGACGATGAGGGCGGCGGTGGCGGTGGTGACGATTAACAATCACTACAACGAAAAGCTCCGTAGAGTCTGCGGGGCTTTTCGTTTTCTATTGAATCAAAAATTTGCTACAATCAACTCACTATGACCACTCCCACTTTCAACTCACGCCGCTCCCCCGTCCATGGAAAAGGTGGAATCGTTTCCACATCCCAACCGCTTGCCACTGCTGCCGGTCTTGAAATTCTCGCGAAGGGCGGTAACGCCGCCGATGCCGCAGTTGCAGCCGGTGCCGCACTGAATGTGACCGAACCCACCTCCACCGGGATCGGCGGCGATATGTTCGCCCTATTTTATTCAGCGGACACAAAACGAATCACCGCTTTGAACGGATCTGGTCGCGCTCCCGCCAAGCTGACACTGGATACGCTAAAGAAAGACGGCTTCACCACTGAACTCCCGCCCTTCCATGCCCACACGGTGACCGTCCCCGGCGCGTGTGCTGGTTGGTTTGACCTGATCGAAAAACACGGCTCACTTGCGATGTCTGAAATTCTTGCACCTGCAACCCGACTTGCTAGTGAAGGCTTCCCCGTTGCACCGATCACAGCCTACTCCTGGCAGCGCGGCGCACAAAAGCAATTAGCCACCGCACCGAATGGACGCGAATTAACCATCGATGGTCGCGGACCCAATTCTGGAGAAATTTTCCGCAACCCCGGTTTGGCACGCACCTTCGAGTTGATCGCACGCGGCGGACCGTCAGCGTTTTACCAAGGTCCAATTGCAGAAGCAATCGTCAGCGTCATTAAAGAGGCGGGCGGAGTGCTGTCCGCTGAGGATCTGGCGTCGCATGTGTCCACGTGGGAAGAGCCGATCTCTGTCACGTACCGCGGCTATCGCGTTTTTGAATGTCCACCCAATGGACAGGGCATTACGGCATTGATCGCGTTGAATATTTTGGAGGGGTTTGATCTGGCTGCACTCGAATCGCTTTCCGTGGAAAGTTTACATTTGATGATCGAAGCTATGCGGCTCGCGTTCGCAGATTCGCGTTGGTATGTAGCAGACCCCAAGTTCTCGAATGTACCGGTGAAAGAATTATTATCCAAAGCTTATGCCGATGAACGCCGCAAGTTGATCAATCTGAAACGCACCACGACAGACCAACATCACGGCACACCGACAAATTCGTCGAACACGGTGTACCTGAGCGTGGTGGATAAATTCGGGAATGCCTGCTCGTTCATCAACAGCAATTACTGGGGCTTTGGTACGGGCATCGTGCCCAAAGGCTTTGGCTTCACCCTGCAAAACCGCGGACATAATTTCAGCCTGATCGCTAATCATCCCAATGCGCTTGAACCCGGCAAGCGCCCTTATCACACGATCATTCCTGCGATGGTCACGCGTGAAGCCGATGATTCTTTATATGCATCCTACGGCGTCATGGGCGGATTCATGCAGCCACAGGGACATGTACAAGTCTTGTCTGCGCTTGTAGATAAAGGGCTCGACCCCCAAGCCGCGCTTGATCTGCCGCGCTTTTGCATTGACGTGGATGAAGATGGCGGCGAAGTGGCGATGGAAGATGGCATACCACAGGAAACGATTGTAGGCTTGAAGAACATGGGGCATGCCATGTATCCTGTCTCTGGTTATGAGCGCGCGTTATTCGGCAGAGGTCAGGTCATTTTGCGGGATCCAGAAACTGGTGCATTAACCGCAGGTAGTGATCCGCGGGCGGATGGCTGCGCAATGACGTTGGTGTGAATTAGAAAAAAACTCCGAAGGAGTGAAACGATTATAGACTCCGGATGGTTTTCATTAATCCCGAAGGGATGTCAT
>CAZMQE010000100.1:0-1214 GCA_964568115.1 uncultured Anaerolinea sp. | reverse complement strand
CATCCCTTCGGGATTACCTGCCTCGCAAGGTATGCTTAGCTGAATATCGGTCATTGTGGCGCAACACATTCATGCTAGGTCAGGTGATATATCCTTCCGCTTTTAGGATTCCGCTGAAAGCCTGGTCTGCATCTTTGACCGCTTTTTCGCGCCAGTCTTTGGCAGCTGGGAAAAATAATTCTTCAAAGCCCAGTTTTGCCCGGGTAAGAACATTGGCATTTTGGGCGCCATGCCAATACGCGCGGTTCTCATGGATCATCACACGCGGACTTTGAAACAAACCATATAACGTATCGCCCAATGTTCCAAACTCAAATGAGGTTGAATAGAGTCGCTTTGCGGGGAATTCATTTTGCTGTAAGGCATAGATGTAATCGATCATATCGCCACGGATGGCGTAGAACTCGTCCGCAGTTGCAGCAACCACCAGTGGGTAATTGAAACGCTTGACGAAATATTCCGATGTGCCCGTATCCAGCGCGGAATTCACCAAACTCATCTGATAGCGCGGACCATAGCCTGTGTGCATATCTAATTGCAGAACCTGATCGTAATCAGTCAACACCATTCGATAAAGTTCCATCAATGTGCGGGTCTCTTCAGGGATTTCCGTGCCGCCGTAATATAAGCCTTGCGGATGACGATATTGTCCCAGTAACAACGCATAGCGAAAATCGCGCATCCCCATGCGGGCAATATGCCAGAACAAACCTGCCATATAAACCAGATTGCTGACAGTCATGTTTTTGAGCTTTGACGCTGGACTCAGAAAGGCATGGATCTTATCGTAAGCGGGGTTGAACTTCGGGTCGCAGCCGCCATTCCAAATGAAGGTGCGGTTCAGGTCAACGTTTTTAGCTGTTCCGCGACGATGATGCTTCATCCCCCACGGATTGATGGCATGCACCAACAAAATACCCGTTTTGCGCGGATCCAGCCTGGGCATATAAAGTTCGATGAAGCGCTGCAGCATTGCAGAGCCAACATAACCCTCCACGCCATGTTCACCGGTGGTAAAGAGCAAAATCTTTTCATTGCTCTCGGTGGCTGCTGAATAGATCCAGTCTATAGTCAGGTCTTCATCGTCCCCGAGTTTATGTTGGAACAATTTCGCATCCCGCCACATGGATCTGACAACAGAAAGATTATTACGAAAACGCTCGCGTGATTGTTCGTAGGTCTCAGGAAAAAGGGCTTGGGTTTCGGTCACGGTT
>CAZMQE010000099.1:0-10117 GCA_964568115.1 uncultured Anaerolinea sp. | reverse complement strand
GTGCCGCCTTTTTTGCGTTCATCCACGAGACGCTCGAGCTTGCGTTCGACGGCGATCAGGTCATTGAGCAGTAACTCGCTCAGCATGGATTCGGCATCGCGCTTCGCATCCACGCTGCCGGAGGGGTGCATGACCGAATCGTTATCAAAGGCACGCACAACCAGAATGAAGCCGTCCATTTGCGAGAGTTGATTCAGCAGCTGCCCCGAGATGCCGCTTTTGGCGGAACCAGTTTCCAGTCCCGCAATGTCCGCGTAGGTCACTTTGGCGTAGATCGTTTTCTTGGGGTTGAACATTGCCGAGAGCTTGGTCACGCGCGGGTCGGGGACTTCCACGACTGCGTTATGGACTTCGATCCGTCCCGCCGAAGCGGTAGTGGGGGTGTTGCCGCGGGTGAGCGCGTTGAAGATGGTGGTCTTGCCTGATTGGGGTAATCCGATGATTCCGAGTTTCATATTTTCCTTTGAGGTAGAGCGAGATAATATCTCGCTTACAAAATTTCACTTGACCTTCGTGATGAGAGTGGTATACTTGCGAACGCATTAGCCGAAGTGGCGGAATAGGCAGACGCGCACGACTCAAAATCGTGTTCCCTCCGGGAATGAGGGTTCGATTCCCTCCTTCGGCACACGGGATTATACCAACGCTCTCCTGATTGGAGGGCGTTTTGGTTTGTATAAGACTTCTGTTAAACCGTCCCCAAGCCTGTTGACTCGTGCCTTTTGCAACTGTAGAATAAATTAAACGTAGTTGTCTATAAGACGTTTGATTTGGAGGTGAGAGATGAAGCTTAATCTGTTTTTTGCGCTGATCGATGCGCTCATTTTGCTGGCATATCCGTTTGTTTTCCTTTCCTCGAAGATAAGACAATTTTTCGGTTTTAAGAGATAATACCCACAGCCGCACGCTGGCACATCCCATCCATGTGGAGGTTCAGGTATGCCATCAATGAATGATGTCTTGGGGATTATCATGGGAGGCGGACGCGGGTCGCGTTTGCACCCACTCACCGCCATGCGCTCGAAACCGGCTGTGCCCATTGCGGGGAAATATCGTTTGATCGACATTCCGATCAGCAACTGCATCAACTCGGGGATCTATCGCGTGGCGATTCTGACTCAGTTCAATTCTGTTTCGCTGCACCGCCACATTTCCCAAGCCTATAACTTTGACGTGTTCCACACCGGCTGGGTGGAGATCCTCGCCGCCGAGCAAACCCCCGAAAGCGCCGACTGGTATCAGGGCACGGCAGATGCCGTCCGCAAGCAGTTGTTTGAGATCCAGGCTACGGGCGCAGAGTATGTCTTGATCCTCGCAGGCGATCATCTCTATCGCATGGATTATCGTGAGATGGCGGGCTTCCACTGGGAGAAACAGGCTGATATAACGGTGGCAGTTCAACCCGTCGTCAGAGGCGAAGCGTCTCGCTTTGGGATTTTGAAAGTTGAGTCAGATGGCAAGATCTCAGCGTTCGTTGAGAAGCCGAAAGATCCCGAAGTCCAAAAGAAATTTGTAAGTCGCCCGCATGATGATGCACGTCCATTCCTCGGCTCGATGGGGATTTATATTTTCAAGACCAGTGTCTTGATCGACCTGCTGACGAACTTCCCGAAGCACGATGATTTTGGCGGCGATATTATCCCCGAAGCGATCAAGTCGCTCAAAGTTTTTGGCTACGACTTCGACGGCTATTGGGAAGATATCGGAACGATCCGTTCGTTCTATGAAACCAATTTGAAGTTGACGAGTCAAAATCCGCCGTTCAACTTCTATGATCCCAAAGCACCGATCTACACTCATGCGCGCTTCCTGCCCGGCTCGATCGTGGAGGACAGTAAATTACAGGATGTGATGATCGCCGAGGGCAGTCGCATTCGTAAAGCCGACATCACCCATTCGATCATCGGCATTCGCAGCCAGATTTCAGAAGGCACCGTGATCAAGGACAGTATTGTGATGGGTGCGGATTATTACGAGCCTAAAAAGAATCGGGATGTGCCGTTGGGCATCGGGAAGAATTGTCACATCGAATCCGCGATCCTTGATAAGAATGTACAGATCGGCGATGGCGTCGTGATCCGCGCATTTCCGCGCGATAAGGATATTGACCACGAACTATATTATGTGCGCGATGGGGTTGTGGTGATCGCCAAGGACACCATGGTCCCGCCGGGTACCCGCATCGAACCCAACGGATAGATTATTTAAGTCACATTGACAGACCCTTGCGCGAGGCGTAGACTTATCTCAACCAAGGAGCATTCGATAGATCGTCACGGAGGTGTGGCGATCTATTTTTAATAATCAACTTTCTGTTACGGAGAATCCATGAGCGAATTTGGTCCCATACTCGTCATCATTTTACAGTTGATCTTTCTGGAAGGCATCCTCTCGATTGATAATGCCGCGGTGATCGGCGCGCTGGTTTCGCCACTGCCCGATGACAAACACGTGGAGTGGCCCAAGGCGTTGCAGGGGATCGGTGAATGGCTGCATCCCATGCTTGGCAATCAGCGCATGGCGGCGCTGCGTGTCGGCCTGTTGGGGGCGTACGTGGGGCGCGGCTTAATGTTGTTCCTCACCAGTTTCATTATCCATAATTCGTGGATCAAACTGCTCGGTGCGGCATACCTTATCCATTTAGCGTTCGATAATTTGGAAGATAAATCAGGCGGTGGGAGCGAAGACGATGGGCAGATCAAACCCATCAAGGTGCAAACGTTTTGGGCAACCGTGCTCACCGTCGAGACCATGGACTTGATCTTCAGCATCGATAATGTCGTGGCAGCCGTCTCACTTTCCAACAAGCTGTGGGTGGTCATGATCGGTGTGGCGATCGGTATCCTAACCATGCGGTTCGCAGCGGGTGTCTTTAGTCACGCTGTGCAACGTGAACCCATTCTGCAACAAGCCGCCTATGTTCTGGTTCTGAATATTGGCATCGAGCTGACCCTGCAGCAGGTCTGGGGTATTGAGATCCCCGATATGCTCCGCTTTGCCATTTCGGTCTTAACCATTGGCTTGGCGTTGGCATATGCTCATAGTACCTTCCTGCAGAGGTTCCGCTTTGTACTTACCTGGCTGGCGCATGGTATTGCCATTGTCAACGAATTTGTGGATTGGATCTTTGAGCCGATCCGCGGTCTCTTCAATGCTATCGTTGCGATCTTCAAATCACCTTCCGAACCTGAAGCTGTTTCGTAAATCGGAGTAAACATGTATACGATCAAAGTCCCTGCCTCTCATGATGACTTCAAAGCCTACTATGCTTTGCGTTACAAAGTGCTGCGCGAACCGTGGGGTCATCCCAAAGGCACCGAAAAGGATGATTACGAACCGATCAGCGAACACTTCATGGCGGTTGATGAAAAAGGCGCAGTGGTGGGTGTGGTCAAGCTGTATGAAAAGTCCGAGGGGGTGGGCTATGTTTCCCATCTTGCAGTGTCTGGCGAACATCAACACAAAGGCATTGGTCATTTGCTACTGACAACCGTGGAACAACGGGCTCGCGAAAAAAACTTCAAGACCATCGGGACCATGGCACGCGTGACTGCCACCGCCTATTTTGAAAAAGTTGGATTCCATATTGCCGGAATCCCGGCGCCTCATCTCGGGACCACGCACCTGGTCTGGATGGAAAAAGCCTTAGCCTAGCTGATAGCTATCTCTGCCCAACAAAACCATAAACCACCCCGGCTTGACACTCCATTTATTTGGAGTAAACTGAAATTGGTTGGGGAGTAGCCGCCTGTTCCCCACAGGATGGATCGTCGTCATCCCATTGGTTTGCAAAAGCCATCGGTGATCCATGCGCCCTTTGAGCGTTGGCAAGACCACCCACATATCCCATGTGAGGTGGTTTTTTTGTTGGTATCACCGCATGAAATCATTATTGGAGCAACCCTATGAATCTGGTAAGCCAAGATACAAAACACCACGAATGGCATGCGCTTGAGGCAGGCGATGTTCTAAAGCACCTCCAGGTCCAGGAACACGGGCTGACCTCTGAAGAAGCCAAACAACGCCTGGAAAAATATGGCGAAAATCAATTGAACGAGTCGCCGCGCCCCGGCTTCCTGGCAATGTTGTGGGAACAACTCAACAACTTCGTTGTCATCCTACTGATCATTGCCTCGGTCATCTCAGCCCTGCTGGGTGATTATGTGGAAGCCATCGCCATCATGGCGATCGTGGTGCTCAACGCTATTCTCGGTATCGTACAGGAACAACGCGCAGAGGAAGCGCTCGCCGCGCTTAAACGCCTCGCCGCGCCCGATGCGCAAGTGCTCCGTGACGGACATCGCAAAGCTGTTCCGGCGCGCGAGTTGGTGCCGGGCGATATTGTTCATCTGGAAGCGGGTAATTACATCCCTGCCGACGTGCGTCTGCTGGAAGCTGTCAACTTGCGCATTGAAGAAGCCTCCCTCACTGGTGAATCCCTTGCTGTGCAAAAGAATGCCGCGAGTGTGCTTGATAAAAATGTTCCATTGGGTGACCGCAAGAACACCGCCTTCATGGGCACGCTGGTTTCGTATGGTCGCGGACGTGGTGTCGTCGTCAGCACCGGCATGCATACCCAACTGGGCTTGATCGCTTCCATGTTGCAAAATGTCGAAACTGAAGAGACGCCACTTCAACGCCGCCTCGATCAGCTTGGCAAATCCTTGAGCATCGGCGCGTTGATCCTGGTGGCGGTTGTATTCGTGGTGGCGCTCTTCAACTCCACCGATGTCGGTCAGATCTCGAACGGTTTCATGAGCTACATGAAGACCTACGCCACCGAGATCACCGAGGTCTTTATCATCGCCATCAGCCTCGCCATCGCCGCCGTGCCCGAGGGACTGCCCGCTGTTGTGACCATCTCCCTCGCCCTCGGCATGCGTGAGATGATCAAACGCCACGCCCTCATCCGCAAGCTGTCCTCCGTTGAGACGCTTGGATCTGCCACGGTGATCTGTTCCGACAAAACCGGCACCTTGACCCAGAACGAAATGACGGTCACACGCTTGTGGACAGATGGACAGTTCATTAACCTGACCGGCACGGGCTACGTCCCCAAAGGGGATTTTCTCATCGACGGTAAAGTGGTGGATATTGCCAATTATCCCGGCGCACTCACGGCGCTCTGGTTGGGTGTGTTGAACAACGATTCTGAAATTGAAACCACCGGCTCCAGTGAAGAACAACAAACCTATCGTATTGTCGGTGATCCGACCGAAGGTTCTTTATTGGTTGCCGCTGCCAAAGCGGGTGCCCTGCATATTGAAATTGATAAAGCCTATCCGCGTGAGAACGAAGTGCCATTCGATTCAGAACGCAAACGCATGATCACGATCCATCACGTAAGTGAACCGCATCCCGATGATCCATCACCATTTCAGAATAACAAGATGAAAGATTGGGACGTGATCGCCGTGAAGGGCGCGCCGGATGTGGTATTGGATCTGTGTTCCCGTTATCAAGCCATGAATGACGAGTCCAAACCGCTGGATGATGCTGGACGTAAACGTATTCTGGATGCGAACGACACCATGACCAGAGATGCGCTCCGCGTATTGGGACTTGCCTATCGCGTGGAAAAAGATGTCCCTGATAATCCTGAAGAGATCAAAGCCGAGCATCTTGAAAAAGACCTGGTCTTTGTCGGGCTCGTGGGTATGATCGACCCGGCGCGTACCGAGGTCAAACCGGCGCTTGAGCACGCGCGGCACGCAGGCATCCGCACGGTGATGATCACCGGTGATTATCCCAATACCGCCAAGGCGATCGCTGAAACCATTGGGCTGCTGCGTCCCGGCAAAAAAGTAATGACCGGCGCTGAACTGGATGCCTTAAGCGATGAGCAGCTCAAAGGCGTGATCGAAGATACCGATGTCTTCGCCCGTGTTTCCCCTGAACACAAGATGCGCATTGTGGATGCGCTGCAAGCCAACGATGAGATCGTCGCCATGACCGGTGACGGAGTCAACGATGCGCCCGCCATCAAGCGTGCCGATATCGGTGTGGCGATGGGCATCACTGGCACCGACGTCGCCAAAGAAACCGCTGACATGGTGCTCACGGATGATAACTACGCCAGCATCGTCGCGGCAGTCGAGCAGGGTCGCATCATCTACTCGAACATTCGCAAGTTCGTGTTCTTCCTCTTATCATCCAACGTGGCTGAGATCATGATCATCTTCCTCGCCACGCTGGGCGGTCTCCCCGCGCCCTTAACCGCCATTCAATTGCTGTGGCTCAACCTCATCACCGATGGCGCACCCGCCCTCGCGCTTGCCATGGAAAAAGGCGACCCCGATATTATGGATCGCAAGCCGCGCGCCAAAGCTGAACCGATCGTCAACCGCAGCATGGGTGTGGGCATCGTCGTACAGACTTTCGCACAAACAGCCGCGGTACTCACTGCTTTTGTGCTCGGGTTGATCTGGCATCTTGAAGCGGGCGCACACGTTCCTGCGGGGATGAATCCGCTGGCATACTTGATGCAGCATGATTGGCGCGGCGTGGATGTGCAAACCGCCGAGACGATGGCGTTCCTCACGTTATCGCTGGCTGAGTTGTTCCGTGCCTACACCGTCCGTTCTGAGCGCGCCTCGATCTTCAGGATCGGTTTGTTCTCGAACCGTTACATGCAATATGCCGTGGGGCTTTCGCTCACCCTGCTGATCCTCGTGACAACCGTGCCATTCCTACAGCCGATCTTCAACACCCATTTCCCATCCACCCGCGAATGGCTGGTGGTGCTCGGGCTTGGTTTAATTCCAGCCATCTCAGAAGAGATCACCAAATTCTTTTTGCGAAAAAGCGAAGCATAGAAATATCGCTCCCTGAATCAATTACGCCTGACGTTATGCTGCGTCAGGCGTAATTATTTAATACTCTTAAGGCATGTCGCTCAGCATGACACTGAACAAGACGAGTTACTTAACTGTGAATGATCTACGATGAACGGACGTGTACCCCAACCGCTTCAACGCCGACCGATGGAACTGGGTGCCATACCCCTTATGCTTTCCCAACCCGTAGCCTGGGTAGCTCGCATCCAGGCTTTGCATGTGGGCATCGCGCTCGGTCTTCGCCAAAATGGAGGCGCAGGCAATGCTCAAGCAACGCGCATCGCCTTTGACGAGGGATGTTTGCGAAATATCGAGTTGCGGAAGTTCGAGTCGAAAATCGGTTAATAGATATTGAGGGGGGAGAGAAAATTGATGCAGCGCGCGAATGGCTGCCAGCCGTGTGGCACGCACAATGCCCTGTGAGTCGATCTCGTCGGCTGTGGCAAAGCCCACACTCCAATTCAAGGCAGTCTCCTTGATGCGTATCGCAAGCCGCTCGCGCTGAAGATGAGTCATCTGCTTGGAATCACGCGCCCCGACCAAAGTCGAGGTAAGAAGCGGTTCGTCATCCGGCAGGATAACTGCACCAACGCAGACCGGTCCAGCCAATGCGCCGCGGCCTGCCTCGTCTATTCCGGCAATATGTTTATAGTGAGACCAGAGATTTTTTTCGAAAGTGAGATCAGGGTTTTGGATCATACAGCCCGCGGCGTGCATTGCGCCGAATGACAAGCAGATCGAGGAACATGCGCAGAGAGTCGCGCAGGACGCTTATTTTGCTATCGGCATTGAAATACCAATGAATGGGAATCTCAACGACCTGATAACGATGATGGCGCGCTATGAATAACATCTCAACATCGAACGCCCAACCGGTGAGGGTTTGGTAGCGAAAGATATCGCGCGCCACATCGGCGCGGATACATTTAAATCCGCATTGGGTATCTTGTAATGTGGGCAGTACCAGCAGGCGGATCAACGTGTTGAAGACCCGTCCGGTAAGGTGACGATAATACGGTTCGTGATAGCGCACTGCGCCCGGTGCTTCGCGCGAGGCGATGGCAATATCCACATTCTGTAATTGGGGCGGGATGAATTTGCTGATCTCAGCGATCGGCATGGATAGATCGGCATCACACAAAAAGAGATATTCACCTTTGGCTTCCTGGATGCCGCGTTGAATAGCCAGCCCCTTGCCGCGCCAGTCGTTTTGGATGACGCGCAGGTTGGTATGTTGTGCCGCAAAACCATGTGCGATCTCAAAGGTCTTATCAGTGCTGCCGTTTTCCACCACGAGCACTTCAGATGCGAAGGTTTGTTTTTTTAAAAAGCTAAATACCTGCTCTAATGTATCTGGCAGGCGGTTGGCTTCATTATGAGCAGGTATGATGATCGAAAGAAAAGGGTTCAAAATATTTCAGAGGGTGGTGACTACGTAGACAAGTCCCGCCAATACGCAGATCAACGCCAACCCCAATGCCGCAATGATCGCCAATTGAAACTGGGTCATGCCCATGATCAATTTTTGCTTCGGCTTGTTCTGTTGAACCGATTTGGCGGGGGTAAGTGCACGCCGGGCGGGAGGCGCAGCCTGCAGCGTGGCGTCATCTTCTGCTAATGCAAAATCGAGGTCGTTGGGGTTGAATGATTTCGTTTCTGTGGATGCACCAAAAATGGCGCGTGCGCGCGACACTTCCGGTTCTGGTTGTTGTTGAAATTGAGCAGGCTCTGCGTGCCAATTCTGTTCCCAGGCGGCGGGCGCTTCAGGTTCAGGCTCTGGCGACAGATCGATCGGCTCTCTTTTCATGCGTGGATTCAAAATGCGTTCGGTGTAATCCAGCACCAGGTCAGCACGCAATACCGGCTTGCCGTTTGCCAGCCCGCTCACAAATGCCTTGATGCCATCGATCATCATAACTTTGATCGCAGGTCTTACAGATTCAATGTGCAACCCGGGGTCACCCGCGATCAACACGGGTTCGATACTCACTGGAAGTTTCACGCCCTGGCGTTCAATATACGCCTGCAAGGCGCGCGCCATGCGCGTGGTGCGTTGGATCAGATTGACCGGGGCAGGTTTGTATCCATTGCCCGCTTCCTGATTCCAGGCATCCCCTTTGGCTTCATAACGCCCCTTCAAGGAAGTCACTTCAATGACAAAAATTCCGGTCGGTCCCAGCAGGATGATCGGAACCATGATGCCGCTTTCGCCAAGCGGCATATTGCGGATCAGTGTATAACCCTTTTCAAGCTGGCGCTCAAAGAACTTGACGATCGCATTTTGGACCTGCAATTCATTGGGCCAATTAAACCCGAACTGCAGCATGCCTTGCACACGTTGGACGATTCCAAGGTTGCCCTTTTCATCGAGGAGCGGGGTTTTATCAATGATCTTCATGGGAACCTAAAAAACAGGCACAGACTCTAGTTCATCATGCTCGGCTTCGGCGCGGGTGGCGATGAAATCCTTGCCATCGCGGGTCACCAACTGCACGGTTTTGGCTTCCTTAAACGTGCCCGCCCAAAACTCCTTACGCACCCCAACCACGAACTGCTTGCCATCCTTGATGCGCTCCAGCAGATCCTTGCGGTCGATCAAGACCCGGTCTGAAAATGCCGAACCGCGCCTTTCATAGGCGCGCACCGTTACGATCTGTCCATTCTTGTAATGGACGGCTTCAATCACACCATCAAACTTTTTTGCCATAATTCATCTCCACGTGTGTTTTATTATACAACAAAGAGCCCTAAAGGTTTCCGCGAAGCTTACCTTTAGGGTCTCTTTAATTGAACTGTCGGGGCGACAGGACAAGCTTCAAGGCTATAATGTATATGTGTATGTTTACCCAACCAGCCATCTCGATAATTTCATTAGAAATAGCAGAAGGAAGTAAGATGAACAATAAGGAAAAGTGGATATTGGGTTCTGGTTCCATTTTCGTCGTTACGTCAACGTGTGTGTATCTTTATGCGCTTGCTAATTCAATCGAAAGCGGCACGAATATGGCTAACTTGTGTTGGATTCCGATAGTCGCTTTTGTGATTGTTATGCTCCTCTGGATTTCATTGAAAACAAAATGACAGTACAATGCGGCGTCTACTAGAAAAGTACCTGTTAAGGTCGGTGTATGGTCGGGTACAACACAGCCGGGGTGAAAATCGACTTAAGTTCAACTTTCGTTTTTGAAACAAAAAACCGCCATTCCAAGAAGGAATAACGGTTTTCTGTCGGGGCGACAGGATTCGAACCTGCGACCTCTTGCTCCCAAAGCAAGCGCGCT
>CAZMQE010000098.1:9002-10188 GCA_964568115.1 uncultured Anaerolinea sp. | reverse complement strand
TCAATTTGGAGGCGATGGATTTTACAGACGAAGAAGGTACACACTTGAGTCTGTTTGGGAGCAGTGCGCTGTCCGGGCATATGAATCCAGAAGATCTAAAAAAGCCCTACAGCGGACGTGAAAAGTTCACAGCGGGTTTGGCGCGCGCGGGGTTGACCGAAGAAAGTTTGTTCACGGCGAAGCGACCGAAAGAATCGTTGGCGGGCTATTTGGAAGTGCACATTGAGCAGGGTAAACGCCTCGAGCGGCGCGGACTCAATATTGGCATTGTCTCGGCGATCGTGGGCTATGGCTCGTATCGCATGGCATACATCGGGCGCGCGGATCATGCGGGTTCATCAGCGATGGAAGATCGCTTGGATGCGGGGCAGGGTGTGGCGGCATTCATTTTGGAAACGCGTCAGACCGTGATGCGTGACTTTCCGAATTGCGTGGCGAACGTGGGACAAATTTCGTTCTCGCCTGGCGCTTCGAACATCGTGCCCGCCCGCGCAGACTTCTTGCTTGAGTTCCGCTCGCCCGATGCGCAACAACTCGCTGAATTGGACGCGGCGTTGATAAAGCTGGCGCACGCCAAAGCAGAGCAATTCGGCTTGCAGTTAAGTGCCGAGCCATTAGGCAAACATACGCCAAGTTTGATGAGCGACCAAATGCAGCAGGCATTCAAAGGCGCATGTGACGACTTGGGATTATCGAGTGTGGTGTTGCCCTCCGGCGCGATCCACGATGCGCAATCGTTGGTGGATGTGTGCCCGGTTGGGATGATCTTCGTCCCTTCGGTGAATGGGACGAGTCACTCGCCGTTTGAATTTACGAAATGGGAAGATTGTGTCAACGGCGCGAACGTTTTGTTGCAGGCGGCGTTGCGCTTGGCGGCAAACAATTAACCACGAAGGACACGAAGTCCACGAAGGTTTAAAGTCGTAAGGCAAAAGAATTTCCTTTGTGGTAAAAAGGATTTACTCATGAAAAATTTTGACCCAAAATATAATTCCATTCCCAAGACCGAGATACATATTCATCTCGAAGGCGCGATCCGCACGCAGACGATCATTGATGTATCGCAAGCTGCCGGGTTGAGTCTGCCCGCCTACGAAGCCAGCGCATTGGATAAGCATGTCAAAGTCTATGAGCAGATGCAAAGCCTCGAAGCTGTGCTGAATGCCTTTGGGATTTTTCAAGACAG
>CAZMQE010000098.1:4355-8902 GCA_964568115.1 uncultured Anaerolinea sp. | reverse complement strand
CTTGCCGATGGCGAAAAGCTGTATCCTATGCAGGACTTTATCAAACCGATTCTCAAAGCGAAAGATGCAGGTCTGAAAGTCACAATCCATTCGGGCGAAGATACGCCTGCTTCTTATGTGATGGATACGATCAAGAATTTCAAGCCGGATCGCATCGGTCACGGCATTCACGCCATTGAAGATATGCGCGCCGTGGACATGCTCAAGGAGCACAACATCACGCTCGAAGTCAATCCGTGGAGTAACTATCTCACCAACGGTGTCCGCACCATTGAAGAGCATCCGCTGAAGAAGTTGTTCGATCTCGGCGTGAAGGTGACCATCAACTCTGATGACCCCGAAGTGTTGGAAACCAATCTCAACAACGAATATCGTATTGCGCATGAAGTGCTGGGCATGAGTCTGGATGAGATTGCCACCTGCAATCGCTTTGCGTATGAAGCGTCGTTTATCCCCGCAGCCGAAAAGCAGCGGGTGTGGGAAAAGTATTTTCAGCGATAACCGTTTTGACCGTAGACGACAGACCGCTGACCGTTGTCCGCCGTCAGTGGTCAGCGGTCACTCATCAACCGATTACAACACAAGGAACATCAGCCATGCGTGCCCGTTTCCCCACTACAGTGCAGTTATTTTTCTTTCGTGAGAATCAAATTTTGCTATTGCGCCGATTCAACACCGGTTTTCGTGATGGCGAATACACAGTTCCAGCTGGACATATGGATGGCGGCGAGACCGTCATGCAAGCAGCGATCCGCGAGGGGAAAGAAGAAGTCGGTGTGGATATCGCCGAACAAAACATGACCTTCTCAACGGTCATGCATCGTATCGAAGATGAAGAGCGGGTGGATTTCTTTGTGCAGGTCCACAAGTGGGAGGGCGAGCCGTTCAACGCCGAGCCTGATAAATGCGATGATGTACGCTGGGTGGAACTCAACGCCTTGCCCGATAATACCGTCCCTTATGTGCGGCAGGCACTAAACAATCATCAGCATAACATTCCGTTTGACGAATACAGGTTGTAGCTATTGGTCTTCGCGTCGTCGTCGATAATATTGTCCCTTATTGCTATACATCGTCTTATCAGCCAGGCTGACCACTTTTTCAAGTGGCAAGCCGGGTCCGCTGGTGGCAGCACCGAGCGAAAGACTCAATTCCGGTTCACGATAAAATTTATTATTCATCTCCACCAGCGATATCACGCGTTCCATCATGGCGTAGGCGGTTTGCTGATTGGTATCCGGCAGGATCAACGTGAATTCATCGCCGCCGATGCGCGCCGCGATATAACCATCTTCAATGCTGGCTTTGAGTACCTCGCCCGTGCGGCGGATCAACTGATCGCCCACTTGATGACCGTAACGGTCGTTCGTGGTCTTTAAATTATTCAGATCCATAACGATCACACTGATCGGGTCGCGGCGCTCGCTTTCAAGCCGCAGTAACGTTTCATCGAAGAAGGCGCGGTTATATAAGCCGGTCATCACATCGTGGGTACCCAGGTAACGCAGATATTCCTCAGCCTTTTTGCGCGCGGTGATATCCTGTAACGCCACCAGCACCCAATCGAAATCTTTTTCGTGCCCGGGCATCAACGTCCAATGCAAATGCACATTGACCGCTTCACCTGATAGCGCGTAATTCACGCCCTCGCGTTCGTAATATTTCTTCCCATGCCACATGTCCACGAGCTCGCTGGTAAAGTGACTGCTCATTTCATCGCGAAAAACTTTGTTGAGATTCGCAAGTAGCGTCTCTTTATCTTTGGCTTCGAATAGATCGAGTGTTTTCTGATTCACATCCAGCACGCGGATCAGGCTCATGAAACCGTCAACAGCTTTGGGGTGCGCAGCCAGATGCGCTTTCAGATCCACAACACCTTGCGCGCGCAGGTGATCAAATTCCTTTTTGATGCCGCTGTAATCTTCCTCCCATAGTGAGATCGGTGCGTACATGAACAGATCGTGGAAACGCTGCTCTGCGATTTTCAATGCGGTGATATTTTCGATGGATACCAGGACGCACTCCCACGTGGACTCGCACTCAGGCAATATGCGCCAATGCAAACGGATGTGGAGCGCTTCGCCATCCAGCCGGTAGTTGATCCCGTCTCCGGACCAGCTTTTCTCCCCGTTCCATAACGCCATTAATTCCGTGCGAAAATGTGCGCGCATTTCATCCCGAAAAATTTTATCGAGGTTGGCAAGTAATTCGTTTTCAGATTTTGCGCCGAACATGCTGAGCGTTGCATGATTGACATGTGTCACTCGAATGCGGCTCATACATTGATCGATCTCTTGAGGGTGCTGATGAAAATATTGCTCAAGATCTGTAACGCCGTTTGAGCGCAGTTCATCAAAGAAGTTCTTGATGCCGCTGTAATCCTCCTCCCACAACGAGATCGGAGCGTATTCAAAGAGACTTGCGAAATGATCCCCAGCCTTTGATTGTGGCATGTTGTTTCTCCTTGGGCGAGATGACTCCATTATACGGATTTATCGACTTGCACACAAACCTCAAAGCGGATAAGATGCTGGCATGGGCTATATCCTTCTCGAAGGCGGTGCAGAATTCGGCGGGCGCATGCGCGACCCGGACTTGAAAGCCATCGAACTTGCTGGCGGATTCAATGCGCCGATCCGCATCATCCCTACAGCAGCCGCCCCTGATGACAATCATCACCGCGCGGGGAATAATGGCATTCGTTGGTTTCAAGGTTTGGGCGCAAAGGATGTGTCTGCGGTTTCGCTACTTAGCAAGATTAGAGCCGATGATAAAAACATCGCGCAGTCCTTGCGTGATGCGAAGTTGATCTATCTACTCGGCGGCTTTACCCATTATCTTGGTCAGACACTCAAAGATAGTCTTGCATGGGAAGCCGCTGTGGAAGCCTATCACAACGGCGCGGTCATTGCGGGTTCGAGTGCGGGGGCAATGGTGATGTGCGAATTTTATTATGACCCAAGTGCGGGACGTGTGCATGATGGCTTGAAGCTTGTCCAAAATTCACTTGTCCTGCCGCATCACAATACGTTCGGGAAAAGTTGGGCGCCAAAACTCTTGAAGAAAACTCCCGATGTGACTCTCATTGGCATTGATGAACGAACCGGCATGTTGAACAACGGTGAAAACAATACCTGGAATATTTACGGCGCTGGCGATGTGACCTTGTATCGCAACAGCGCCGTGGAAACATTTTCGGCGGGAGAGACATTTTCGCTGTAAAATAGTACGCATGTTCGATATTTCAAATGCACGCTTTGCCTTTTTAGATCTCGAAACGACCGGGCTCTCGCCCTGGTTCGGTGACCGTATCTGTGAAGTGGGGATTGTCATCACAGAAGGAAAACGCATCAAGGAGCAGTATCAGCAACTGGTGAATCCAGAATGTCCGCTTTCGCCGGGCGCGGCAAGCACCAACGGGTTAACGGATGAAGATCTAAAGTCGGCGCCGTTGTTCGAGGCAGTTGCGCCTAAAGTATTGGGGGCATTAAGTGATACGGTTGTAGTCTGTCACAATGCCCAGTTTGATATCCAGTTTTTGGACAGTGAATTCAAGCGTCTGGGACATGAGATTCAGATCCCGAATTTGATCGATACCTTGGGTCTGGCGCGTCAATTTTTTGACCTGCCCTCTTACAGTCTGCTTTCCATCGCGGAAGCATTTCATGTGCCAATGACGAACACGCACCGCGCTTTGAATGATGCGTTGACGGCGCGTGGCATCTTCTTCGGTATGATGGATCAGATGAAGCAATTCAACAAACCGCTGGATGAGTTCATCGGGATTTACAATTCGCCGGTCTGGCCCAATGATGGGATCCAATTGCCTACTGAATTAGGCGAGGCGATCTATAGCCAGCAGCGGATTTTTATCCGCTATATCGATGGCGATGGGCAGGAGAGTCAGCGCTGGATCACGCCCAGGCAGGTCATGGGTTTGGCAGATTATGTCTATTTGCAGGCGTATTGTCACATGCGGAATGCCGAGAGAAATTTTCGATTGGACCGCATCGTTGAAGTTAAATTTGAGGAATAAGCATGTTCGAATTCAATGCCGATGATCTGAAAACCAATCAACGCGGACAGCTCAGCCAGCGTCAAAAAGACTGGCTGAAGATCGTTGCGCGCAGCGCACGCAGTTCCTCGTGGACAGGTGCAGTGGTCATTATCGCTTTTATGTTGTTGGGTTTGTGCATCATCGCGGCGTTAAACCTGCAAAATGCAGATACGCGCGCGGCGTTGTTTGCAAATCCCATGAACCTGTTGGTCTTCCCTTTGATCGTGTTGGTGATTTTCGGGATCATCGTGTTGAGTATTGCCCTGGCGTATTGGAATGCCAGAAAGCTGGAAAACGCGACGCTTTTATCTGTGACGGGAAATATTCGCTTTGATGAGAGTTATTCGAGCGAGAGCAATATCAGAAGTTATTATGTATTTGTGGGGAAGAAGCGCTTTACGTTTGGCGCTGATATGAGCCGCAGACTCACAGAAGGCGGAAAGTATAAGTTCTATTATTGCAAGCCGGGGATGTATGAGTTTGTGATGGC
>CAZMQE010000098.1:0-4255 GCA_964568115.1 uncultured Anaerolinea sp. | reverse complement strand
TATTCCTCAGGAAATTGATATTTCATGCGCGTGGCATAGGGGACATAGCCCTGCTTTACCCAGAAACGATTCCCTGCTTCATTATCGATCGCGACATTGAGCATCGCATCTTTAAGTCCGCGCGAGTGGAACCAATCGTGGATGTAGTTCAACCCCAGTTCGCCAATGCCTTGCCCGCGATAAGCTGAGTCTACATAGAATTGGGTGACATAGCCTCTGCGACTCCATTCGGGCATGTAAGCATGCTCATCTACATCGAATGCCATGCCATAGCCAATTGCCTTTTCTGCATCGTTCATCAAAAAGACAAGCATCGTCTCTTCGCCCATGTGTTTCAACAGGAAATTCCTGAAGCGCTCAGACGATGAGAAGTCAGCATGATGAGCTGAGAGGTCATCACGCAATCTGCATAAATCATCGATCTGTTGTTGGTTGATTTCTGTAACGCGTGTGATTGAAATTTGTGATTTCATAACCTGCATTATACAGCTACGGCGAAACTGAATTAGCCCCCGATATGCGACATTTCCACTTTCGGTAATGCGATCGTGTTCTCAGAACGGATCTCTGAATAGCGGTCAGTGCGTTTGCCCCATACGCGCACGAGCAGTTGAGAGATTTCGTCATCTGTTGCGCCGGATCGCACCAGGCTTTTGAAGTCATGACCTTTGATCCCAAAGAGACAGGTGTATAACGAGCCTTCCGCCGATAAACGCGCGCGGTTGCAGGTACTGCAAAATGCCTGGGTTACGGAGGCGATCACCCCGATTTCGCCTTTGCCATCTTTGTAGCGCCAGCGCTCAGCCACTTCGCCCCGATAATTTGGATCGACCGGTTCGAGCGGCATTTCGGCGCTGATCAGGTTGACGATTTCTTTGGCAGGGACAACGTCATCCATGCGCCAGCCATTGGAGTGACCCACATCCATGTATTCGATGAAGCGCAAAATATAACCTTTTTCGCGGAAGTGCCTTGCCATCGGCAGAATGCTGGATTCGTTCAATCCGCGCTTGACGACCATGTTCACCTTGATCGGCTCCAAGCCAACCTCGGCGGCGGCGTCCATGCCTTCCAATACTTTCTCCACGGGAAAGTCCACATCATTCATGGCTTTGAAGATTTTGTTATCGAGCGAATCCAGGCTGACGGTCACGCGTTTCAATCCCGCTGCTTTGAGCGCACGCGCCTGTTTGGGGAGCAGAGCTCCATTGGTTGTGAGGGTGAGGTCAAGGTCGGGGATTTCAGCCAGCATGCCGATCAGGAGGTGCAGATCGCGGCGGACCAGCGGCTCGCCGCCGGTGAGGCGGATCTTCCGCACGCCATGGTTAACGAAGATGCGCGCCAGCCGGGTAATTTCCTCAAAGGTCAGGATCTCGTCACGATGCAGGAACTGATGATCGGGACCGAAGATCTCCTTGGGCATGCAATATACGCAGCGAAAATTGCACCTGTCGGTGACGGAGATGCGTAGATCGCGCAGGGGGCGGTGGAGAGTGTCAGTTAGGGTCATGGCAAATTCGGCTGAAACAGCTCAAAGCTGGGAAAGAACGGCTTTTCATCCCATGGGACGAATATTTGAGCCAAACATAGCTGGTATTATAACAATTATGTATGAAGGCCGCATTAGCCAATTGACTATGCCTCTTAGCCATGCTATGATGCAATCATTATTTTACTTTTATTCTGTACGTTACAAAGGAGTTATTCATGCAAAATAACAGCAGCATTAGTTTTCGGATCGTTGAATTTATTTTCCGCATTATTGGCTGGGTGGTTGTTAGTGTTTGGGGGATGTGGTTTGGAGAGTGGTCATTAAATTTGTTTGGCACTCCTGAAGCTGGGGAACTCTTAGTCACCAAGATCGTTTTCTTTCTCGTGGGTGGTTTGAGTGGTTTTATCCTGATACCGTATGTCACCACACGCCCCGCGCGTGCCATTCGCGTAAAGTTGGGGCATCTCTCGGCTGAAACGCTTTTGGCTGGATTGGTCGGTTTGGTCGTTGGGTTGCTCACTGCTGCTTTACTCGCCTTCCCGTTATCCTTGCTGCCCACTCCGTTTGGCGAAATTTTGCCGCTCATCGGCACTATAGCACTTTCGTATTTTGGTGTGGCGCTTTTCGTGATGCGACAGGGTGACATCATGGGTCTCATGAGCTCGCTCAGCGGACGCGGCGGCGAAAGCGGTTCATCATCATCATGGACGAACCTCAACCGCACCATCTTACTGGATACCAGCGTGATCATTGATGGACGCGTTGCCGATATCGCCAAAACTGGATTTTTACCCGGCACGCTTCTCATTCCTCGTTTCGTGCTGAACGAGCTCCAATATATCGCTGATTCACCTGACGGCTTGCGCCGCCAACGCGGACGCCGCGGCATGGAAGTGCTTGCCGAACTGCAAAAGCTCACCAATATCCTTGTGCGCATCAGTGATATCAACGCCGAGGGTGTGCGCGAAGTGGACGATAAACTTGTGGTGCTGGCGCGTCAGTTGAAGTGCCCGATCTTGACGAATGATTTTAACTTGAACCGTGTGGCTGAAATACAGGGTGTGACGATCTTGAACATCAACGAGCTTGCGAATGCGGTCAAATCCATTGTGCTGCCTGCTGAGCGTATGACCATTAATATCTTCCAGGAAGGCAAGGAGCATGGTCAGGGTGTGGGCTATATGGATGATGGCACGATGGTTGTCGTTGAAAATGGGCATGAGAATATTGGTGAATATAAGGAAGTGGTCGTCACCAAGGTTTTACAAACCGCAGCCGGGCGTATGATCTTTGCCCGCGTGGAAGATGAGACCGGCAAGAAGAAAAAATAGGCTTCGGCTTTTCGTATTCAATGCCAAATAAAAATTCGGAGAATTTCTCCGAATTTTTATTTTAAAGTGGGCGGTTAAGTGTTTGCATTTCTTGTGATGCTGGGGTTCGGTCTTGATACCACAGCATCCAAGCCAGGATGCTAAATAAAATATACGGTAGTATGAAATTGACGGTATCGAGCAGTATTCCTGCTATCAAGAACAAGGACGCCCCCAGAGGCAGCAATATCCAGTGGGGGTTGTAGGGCATGGTGATCCGATCGTGGACCACGAACAGCAATGGGAAAATCAATAATGTCAGATCATGCAGATGAAGGTGCGGCGCGGTGACAATGGCGATCAATACAGAAAGTCCCAACAGGCGTTCAGTTGTGAGATTGGAGCGCAGCCATAAACCTCCAAGCAGGACTATGCCAGCCATGTAGATTACCCATCCGATCAACGCAGCAGTGCCTGGGTTTGAAAACTGTGTAATTCGCAATATGAAACCCAGCAGGTTTGGCATGGCTTCCGGTTTCATCCCAAACCAGGTCCCTTCTGAACTGATGCGCAGAAGATTTAAAAACTCCACAGTTCCCTGGCTGCGAATTAGCATGAAACTTAGGAAAGCCAAGCCGCTTATCAAAAATACGGAGCGCCACAAGGCGCGTCGATATCTGAAAAGCAGAGGCACAGCCAGGGCAATGCTAATATGTGGACGGGTGGTTGCCAATGCCAGCCCCACGCCGATCAGCCACTCTTGTTTTTTTAGGATCCCGATGCACCAAAATACAACACCCAGATAGAGAAAGGCAGTATCCTGCCCCTGCCAAAGGCTGACGAAGAGCGGGGGAAAAGTAATGGCACCGATAAACAACATGAATTGCGTTTCTGCCTTTTGATTCATGAACAACGACTTCACAAAGAATAGATTTCCAATTAAATAAATGCAGGTCAAGACCAATGTCCAACGCTTCAATGACCCAACATAGTTGTCGTCCACAACCAGCGATAAGAGCGGGACTATATAGGGCAAATGGTTATATAAAAGAACCCGCCCCTCAGGTAACTCGAAGCCAACAACCTGCTGCTCGGTCTTTTGCTGAAGCTCAATATCATAAATGGATGCAAAGCCATGCGTTTGCGCAATATACCCGGCAGAGTATAGGGCAATGAAGTCAATACCATGATGCTCGCTGGGGTCCGCGATCATCCTGTTCCACCAAACGACATAGATGATCAGTAATGCGCTGATGCCTGCGAAGAATATGACACGCCATGAAGTGGTTTTCATTGTTATTTGTTTGGAAAGTTGTTGGAAGACTTGAATCTGATTGTAGCAGTCCTGTGGGGTTTTCGCCAGTTTCGTGATGTACGTATGTAATTTCGCAGACGATTCTGCCATATCGAACATCTGTGGTTATAATAGGCTTATGATCCGTCTTTACAATAC
>CAZMQE010000097.1:8696-10208 GCA_964568115.1 uncultured Anaerolinea sp. | reverse complement strand
CCGCTCATCCTCGTCGTCGATGACGAACCCAAGGTCGCCCGCCTCGCCAGAGATTATCTGGAGAAAAACGGATTCCGCGTCGTCACCGCCGCCGACGGTCAATCCGCGCTGACAATTGCCCGGCGCGAAAAGCCCGACCTCATCATCCTCGACCTGATGCTCCCCAACATCGACGGGCGCGAAGTCTGCCGCATCCTGCGCCGCGAAAGCGACGTGCCCATCATCATGCTCACCGCCCTCTCCGAAGAGATCGATCAAGTCACCGGTCTCGAGATCGGCGCAGATGATTACATCACCAAACCTTTCTCGCCGCGCGCCATGGTGGCACGCGTGCGGGCGCTGCTGCGCCGAACACAGGGCGAGATCAAAACACCGAGTCTCATTCGTGCAGGCGGTCTTGAAATCGACACCGAAAAATATAACGTGAGTTTCAACAGCAGCCCGCTCAAACTAACTCCCAACGAATTTAAATTACTTGTGCTGCTCGCCAGTCGCCCCGGTCAAACGCTCACCCGTGAACAACTGCTTGATGATCTCCACGGCGCCGCCTTCAGCGTGGACCGCAGCATCGACTCGCATATCAAAAACTTGAGAAAGAAACTCGAAAGCGCCTCCGGTGAAGCCATGATCGAAACCGTGTATGGCGTTGGTTATCGTTTCACCTCGCCGACCGCTTAACACTCCCCCATTATGACCACACCCACCAACCGCCCCCGCCGCGCCATCCGTTTTTTTGCCATCCTACTGCTCGTTTTTCTGGTTCTCGTATCTTTCGTAGGTGGTTTTTCAGCGCTGCTCTTTGAAGCCTTTGCCAATTCATCCACAGCCAAATACAGTTGGCTCCTGCTGTGTGGCGGACCGGTACTCTTCGTAACGCTGGTCGTCTTTGTACTTTTCAATTTATACATGCGCTTCGGTCGTCCGCTTGAAGATCTTTTCAAAACCATCAATGCGGTGGAAGCGGGCAACCTTTCCGCACGCGTGCCGGAAAATCAATCCGACATGTTCAGCGATCTGATCAAGCGCTTCAACAAAATGGTGGGCGAACTCGAACGTGCCGAGCAGCAACGCCGCAACCTCACCGCCGATATCGCGCACGAACTGCGCACGCCGCTCCACATCATTCAGGGCAATCTCGAAGGCGTGATTGATGGAGTCTACGAACCTACGCCTGAACATATCAACAATACTTTGGATGAAACCAAACTGCTCGCCCGCCTCGTGAACGACTTGCAGACGCTCTCCCTCGCCGAAACGGGACAGCTTCCGCTGCACCCTACCCGCTTCCTGCTCGCTGACTTGATCCAGGATCTCACTTCGAGCTTTTCCGCTCAAGCCGCATCCCAAGGCATTCACTTGATCCCCGTCATCGCTGACGCGCATCAACATCTCACCGCCGATTATGATCGGCTGAATCAAGTACTGTCCAATCTCATATCTAATGCTTTGCGTCACACGCCCAAAGCTGGGACCATCTTCATCGAAACGGAAGCAGCCTCAAGTCCAGAACGC